>NZ_JACAQY010000027.1:0-117069 GCF_013386835.1 Pseudomonas sp. IPO3774 | reverse complement strand
TTTGCTTACTTTTGCGCTGTTCAAAAGTGAGCCGCTGTAAGAGCGGAACCAATAGTGGCCGTTACCTAAATAACGGATATGTACCCCGCCCCAAGCCCCCTCCACAATCAACAGCCTTTAAAAACCCCAGGCCGCTTCTCGACCATCGCCCGTACACCTTCCTTGGCATCCTCACTATTCAGCAGTTTCTCCACCAAAACGGGCAACCCGGCCGCCGCCGCGGTCTCCCCCTCGATCCGTGCCTGGCGCGCCGACATCAGCGTGGCCTGCACCCCCAGCGGCGCCTGCTGGGCAATGCGGTTTGCCAGCGCCACCGCCCGGGGCAACAAATCCTCGCTGGCCATCACCTCCTGCACCAACCCCAACCGCAGCGCTTCATGGGCATCAAACTCATCCCCCGTGAGCAACCAGCGCATGGCATTCCCCCACCCCGCGATCTGATGAAAGCGCAACGTCGCGCCCCCAAAAGGAAAAATCCCGCGCTGCACTTCCATCTGCGCAAACCGGGTATTGCTGGCACACAGATTGATATCCGCCGCCAACATCAACTCGATACCAATGGTCAGGCAGTACCCCTGAGCCGCAACAATCACCGGCTTACTGACCCGGGGCCCCGCGAAAACGCCCCACGGATCACAACCACCCAACGGCGGTTGCCAGCCTTGTGCCATCGTGGGCCCCACATTGGCCAGGTCCAATCCGGCGGTAAAGTGATCGCCATGCCCGAAGACAATGGCCACCCGCGCTTCCTCATTGCGATCAAATTCGCCATACGCCAGGCTCAAATCATTGAGCAATTCCAGGTCGAACGCATTGCGCTTGGCCACGCGATCCAGCCCCAGCAACAGGATATGACCCTGCTGTTCACGGCTGACGCGGCTGTTGGTGGCTTGGTTCATGGGGTGTGCCCTCGGGCGCAAAGGGAGGTTTCGGACCGAAGGGCCCGCTGTTAAGGGTGAACCGTTTAAGCGTCATGACCAACAGGGCCGGGCCTTTGAAAAATAGACCCTGCTGCCTGGATGCGCAAAGCCTTTGATGCAGAGGCGTTTACCTGCGGTTTGCGATAAAAAAAGCTCCCTTTTTCAGCGATTTCCGGTATAGTGCGCGCCGGCCTTTAACCGGGCCGCGTTTAGGTAGCGCAATTCCCCGAAGTCAGCTTCGGCTGCACGTCCGCACAGCGGACTCTTCCTTGACGAATCTTTTTCATTCATTCGTTTTCGCAAATCCCCGCCGACAAAGCAGCCAGGGCGACTCTTGAGTCTCAACACGGCATGCGCAGCTTTGGAGCATGGGTCTTTGCGGATGCACTTAGAGGCAGACCCATGACCCAGGAAACCGGCGGCTTCGCCGCTTTTAATCTTAACCCGAACATTCTTGCTGCCGTCATCGCGACTGGCTACGAAGAACCTTCGGCTATTCAGCAGCAATCGATCCCGATCATCATGGCCGGCCAAGACATGATTGGCCAAGCGCAAACCGGTACCGGTAAAACCGCCGCGTTCGCCCTGCCAATCCTGCACTGCATCGATCCTGCCAAGCGCGAGCCGCAAGCCCTGATCCTGGCGCCAACCCGTGAGTTGGCGCTGCAAGTAGCAACCGCTTTCGAAACCTACGCCAAGCAAATGCCGGGCGTTACCGTTGTGGCCGTTTACGGCGGCGCGCCTATGGGCCCACAACTGAAAGCAATCCGTAACGGCGCACAGATCGTTGTCGCCACTCCGGGCCGTCTGTGCGACCACCTGCGTCGCGACGAAAAAGTGCTGTCGACCGTGAACCACCTGGTTCTGGACGAAGCTGACGAAATGCTCAAGCTGGGCTTCATGGACGACCTGGAAGTCATCTTCAAGGCACTGCCAGCAACCCGTCAGACCGTACTGTTCTCGGCTACCCTGCCACAGTCGATCCGTGCCATTGCCGAACGCCATCTGCGCGATCCGCAACACGTGAAGATCCAGACCAAGACTCAGACCGTTACCGCGATCGAACAGGCTCACCTGTTGGTTCACGCTGACCAGAAGACCTCGGCTGTATTGAGCCTGCTGGAAGTCGAAGACTTCGACGCCCTGATCATGTTCGTGCGCACCAAGCAAGCGACCCTGGACCTGGCCAGCGCCCTGGAAGCCAAAGGCTACAAAGCCGCTGCGCTGAACGGTGACATTGCCCAGAACCAGCGTGAGCGCGTGATCGACTCCCTCAAGGATGGCCGTCTGGACATCGTTGTGGCGACCGACGTTGCTGCCCGTGGCCTCGACGTTCCACGTATCACCCACGTGTTCAACGTTGACATGCCTTACGATCCAGAGTCCTACGTTCACCGTATCGGCCGTACCGGCCGTGCTGGTCGCGAAGGTCGTGCATTGTTGCTGGTGACTCCACGTGAGCGCCGCATGCTGCAAGTGATCGAGCGTGTAACCGGTCAGAAAGTTGCCGAAGTCCGCCTGCCGGATGCCCAGGCCGTTCTCGATGCGCGCATCAAGAAACTGACCAACAGCCTGTCGCCACTGGTGGCTGATGCTGAATCGACCCACGGCGATCTGCTGGACCGCCTGACTGCCGATATCGGTTGCACCCCGCGTGCCCTGGCTGCAGCCCTGCTGCGCAAGGCTACCAACGGTCAGGCCCTGACCCTGGCTGCCATCGAGAAAGAACGTCCACTGGTGCCGAACAACGCTCCGCGCGGTGATCGCCCAGAGCGTACTGGCGACCGTCCGGACCGTGGTGATCGTGAGCGTCGTGCTCCGGTTCCATTGGCTGAAGGCCGTGCTCGCTGCCGTACCGCGCTGGGCGCGCGTGATGGCATCGCTGCCAAGAACCTGCTGGGCGCTATCCTCAACGAGGGTGGCCTGGCACGTGAAGCGATCGGTCGCATCCAGGTGCGTGACAGCTTCTCCCTGGTGGAGCTGCCGGAAGATGGCCTGGAGAAACTCCTGACCAAGCTGAAGGACACCCGCGTTGCCGGTAAGCAGTTGAAGCTGCGTCGCTACCGCGAAGATTGATCCGCCCTTGAGCTGATTGATCGAACATAAAAAATCCCCGACTGGTTCGGGGATTTTTTTTGCCTGCAATCAGGCGAAACGGTAGATGTCCATGCCCAGCGCGCCCATGGTGAAGCCTTGGTGGGCTGCGCTGAATTCACCGCCGGCGCCCCGGGCGAAATACAGCGGCAGCAAATGCTCGTCGCTGGGGTGGCTGCGCACGGCATGAGGTGCCTGGCGACGATAGTCGTGCAGCGCGGCTTCATCGTTGGCTGCCAGTTTGCTGACCATCCAATCGCGAAAATCCCGCGCCCAGGGCTCGATGCTCTCCGGCCCGGCATGCCAGTCCAGTTCGCCGAGGTTGTGGGTAATGCTGCCGGAGCCGATCAGCAGCACGCCCTGTTCCCGCAGGCTCGCCAGTGCGTGGCCGACACGGGTTTGCAGGGCAGGGCCCATGCGGCTTGGCAGCGATACCTGCACCACCGGGATATCGGCCGCCGAGTACATCAGCGACAGGGGCACCCAGGTGCCGTGGTCGAAGGGGCGCTGATCATCAATGCGCGCTTCCAGGCCGTCAGCCTTGAGCAACTGCACGATTTGGGCGGCCAACTGCGGGTCACCGGGGGCCGGGTACTGCACCGCGAACAGTTCCCGTGGGAAGCCGCCAAAGTCGTGCCAGGTCTCTGGTGCGGCGCTGCCAGTCACGAGCAGCCCCTGGCTTTCCCAGTGCGCCGAGACCACCACAATGGCCTTGGGGCGTGGCAGCTCGGCTGCCAGGCGCTTGAGTGCCGGGCCACTGGCACCGGGTTGCAGGGCAAGCATGGGCGAACCGTGGGAGATAAACAGGCTGGGCAGCATGAGTAGGGTCCTGAGGGTTAAGATGGGACCATCTTCAATCAGATCATTGATCTAAATCTAATATAAGTTTTAGCGCTATTTGATCAAGTTTTAGGGTGAATCATGGAACCTGGATTTTGGCATGAGCGTTGGGCGCGCAATCAGACGGGTTTCCACTTGCCCGAAGTGAATCCTTACCTGCTGCGTCACTGGCCCGGCCTGGGCGTGGCGAACGGGGCGCAGGTGCTGGTGCCGTTGTGCGGCAAGAGCCTGGATCTGGTGTGGCTGGCGAGCATCGGGCATCGGGTGATCGGGGTCGAGTT
Organism: Pseudomonas sp. IPO3774; assembly: GCF_013386835.1. Lineage (NCBI taxonomy): Bacteria > Pseudomonadati > Pseudomonadota > Gammaproteobacteria > Pseudomonadales > Pseudomonadaceae > Pseudomonas > Pseudomonas sp. IPO3774. Next base: position 112,934 of record NZ_JACAQY010000027.1, on the reverse strand, counting down.
GTCGGAAAAGGCCGTTGAAGAGTTTTTCAGCGAGCAGGAGCTGATGCCGCAGGTCAGCCAGCGCGGCGCTTTCAAAGTTTTCCAGGCGGGTTCCATCGAGCTGTGGTGCGGGGATTTCTTCGCCCTGGATGCCGGTGCCGTGGTTGGTTGCACAGCGCTTTACGACCGGGCGGCGCTGATTGCCCTGCCACCGTTGATGCGCGAGCAGTATGCGGCGCACTTGAATGGGATTCTGGCGGGAGGCAGTCGTGGCCTGTTGATCACCCTCGACTATGAGCAGTCGCAGAAGGCCGGCCCGCCGTTCGCGGTGAGCGATGAGGAAGTGCAATTGCTCCTGGGCGGCCGGTGGAGCCTGGATGTGCTGCAGGAGCAGGACATCCTGGGGGACAGCTGGAAGTTTGTTCAGGACGGCGTCACGCGCCTGGACGAGCGGGTGTACCGGTTGGCCAGGCGCTGAAGAGCGCCCACAAAAAAGGGGCGATTGAATCGCCCCTTCTTCTTGTCGCTGTCAGCCGCGACGACGCAGTGCGTCAATTCGCTCTTCCAGTGGCGGGTGGCTCATGAACAGGCGAGCCATGCCCTGCTTGATGCCACCGTTGATGCCAAAGGCGGTCAGGGTGTTCGGCATGTGCACCGGCAAGCCCTGTTCGGAGCGCAGGTGCTGCAAGGCGCTGATCATCGCGCCGGTACCGGCCAGGCGTGCGCCGGCTTCGTCTGCGCGGAATTCCCGTTTGCGCGAGAACCACATCACGATCGAGCTGGCGAGGAAGCCCAGTACCAGTTCGGCGAAGATGGTCGCCACGTAGTAGGCCATGCCCTGGCCCTGTTCGTTCTTGAAGATCACCTTGTCGACGAAGTTGCCGATGATCCGCGCGAAGAACATCACGAAGGTGTTCACCACGCCCTGGACCAGCGCCAGGGTGACCATGTCACCGTTGGCCACGTGGCCGATCTCGTGGGCCAGCACCGCCTTGATTTCGTCGGGCGAGAACCGCTCCAGCAAGCCCTGGCTGACGGCCACAAGGGCGTCGTTCTTGTTCCAGCCGGTAGCAAAGGCGTTCGCTTCATAGGCCGGGAAGATCCCGACTTCAGGCATCTTGATCCCGGCTTCGCGGGACAGTTGCTCGACGGTCTGCAGCAGCCATTGCTCATGACGGGTGCGTGGCTGGGTAATGATCTGGGTGCTGGTGCTCATCTTCGCCATCCACTTGGAGATGAACAGCGAGAAAATCGACCCGGCAAAACCAAAGACCGCACAGAAGATCAGCAGCTGATTGAGGTTCAGATCAACCCCGTTGGCCGCCATGATCCCATTGAAGCCGAAAAGGCTCAGCGTGATGCTGGCAATCAGCACGACCGCCAGGTTAGTGGCCAAGAACAGCAGAATGCGCATCATGGTTGTAGAATTCTCCTCATGCTTAATATGTCGCGTACTGCGGGGTATATAAGGTGCGGCATGGGGCTATTCAACCGGGGGACTATTTCAAACTGTGTCCTACAGCCTGAATGTAGAGCCTTGAAGGGAATTTCCGATGCCTGGTGTGGCTCGGCAGCCTCGCCCCATTACCTTGCAGCCCTGTAATTATAGGGTGATGCCCGAGCAAGGGTGGAGCCGGCAGGTGTAAAAGGCGATACCGCCCGCGCAGGGCAGAGAAGTGTTGCCAGATAATCGCTGTACGACCACGGGTGGGCCGCACAGCGCAATGCCCATTACTGGCGATAGGACTTCAGGAAGTTGCCGATGCGACCGATGGCCATCTCCAGGTCATCCACCCGCGGCAGGGTGACCACCCGGAAGTGATCCGGCCACGGCCAGTTGAACGCCGTACCCTGGACCACCAGCAGCTTTTCCGACAGCAGCAGGTCGAGCACGAACTTCTCGTCGTTGAGGATCGGGCACACTTTCGGGTCGATCCGCGGGAACGCATACAGCGCCCCCATCGGCTTGACGCAACTGACGCCGGGAATCGCGTTCAGCAGTTCCCAGGTGCGGTTGCGCTGCTCCAGCAGGCGGCCTTGTGGCAGCACCAGGTCGTTGATGCTCTGGTAGCCGCCCAGTGCGGTCTGGATGGCGTGCTGGCTCGGCACGTTGGCACACAGGCGCATGTTGGCCAGCATGTCGATGCCCTCGATGTAGCTCTGGGCATTGTGCTTGGGGCCGGAAATGGCGATCCAGCCGGAACGGAAGCCCGCCACCCGGTAGGATTTAGACAGCCCGTTGAAGGTCAGGCACAACAGGTCCGGCGCCAGGGAGGCGGTGCAGATGTGCACGGCGTCGTCGTAGAGGATCTTGTCGTAGATCTCATCGGAAAACACCACCAGGTTGTGCTGGCGCGCGAGTTCGAGCATGCCCAGCAAAACTTCCCTGGAGTAGACGGCGCCGGTGGGGTTGTTCGGGTTGATGATCACCAGGGCCTTGGTGTTCGGGGTGATCTTGGCCTTGATGTCGGCCAGGTCCGGGAACCAGTCGGCGCCTTCGTCACACAGGTAATGCACCGGATGGCCACCGGCCAGGGTTACGGCGGCGGTCCACAGCGGGTAGTCGGGAGCCGGAACCAGCACTTCGTCGCCGTTGTTGAGCAGGGCCTGCATGGACATGACGATCAGCTCGGACACGCCGTTGCCCAGGTAGATGTCTTCGATGCCGACACCTTCAACCTGCTTCTGCTGGTAGTACTGCATGACGGCCTTGCGCGCGCTGAACAGGCCTTTGGAGTCGCTGTAGCCCTGGGCGGTAGGCAGGTTGCGGATCACGTCCTGGAGGATTTCGTCCGGCGCTTCGAAACCAAAGGGTGCCGGGTTGCCAATGTTCAGCTTGAGGATGCGATGGCCTTCCTCTTCCAGGCGTTTGGCGTGCTTGAGCACCGGGCCGCGAATGTCGTAGCAGACGTTGGCGAGCTTGTTCGATTTGCTGACCTGCATGGCGATGTGATCCTGAAAATGAACGATCCAGACGGTGTGAAGACTACCGTGCTGAGAATCCTGCGTTGGCCTGACCCATAAATACGTTTGAATGCCGGTAACGCGGGTGCCAGACTGGCGCTTTGAAGAGGCGCAATCATACGTGCCGCCTGATCCATGGAAAAGACACAGATCAGGCTTTTTCAGTTGCCGAGGTGTACCGATGGAAAAGTTGCAGAAAACCGTTGAAGAATGGAAAGCCATGCTCGACCCGGAGCAGTACAACGTGTGCCGCCTCAAAGGCACCGAGCGACCGTTCAGCGGCAAGTACAACGGCACCAAGACCGACGGCGTCTACCACTGCATCTGCTGCAATGAGCCGCTGTTCGATTCCAGGGCCAAGTTTGACTCCGGCTGCGGCTGGCCCAGCTTCTACGAGCCGATCGCCGAGCAGGCCATGGTCGAGATTCGGGATATCAGCCACGGCATGATCCGTACCGAAGTCACCTGCGCCAAATGCGATGCGCACCTGGGCCACGTGTTCCCGGACGGACCGCCGCCGACCGGTTTGCGTTACTGCATCAACTCGGTGTGCCTGGACCTGGTACCGCGCTGAGCCGTCAAGCTCCTGCGGGCTTCGTGCCCGCAGGGGCCGTTATATCAAGGCATAAGTCCCGCCAATTAAATTGCACACAATTGAATTGCCTACTATCGTTCAGTCCTTCTTATCTCTGTAGAGGCACTGCCATGAGCGACAACCTGCTGAGCATCCCTTGCACCACCATCAAGGGTGAGCAAAAGACCTTGGCCGATTTCGCCGGCAAGGCGATTCTGGTGGTCAACACTGCCAGCAAGTGCGGCTTCACCCCGCAATACAAGGGGCTTGAGGAGCTCTGGCAGCATTACAAGGACCAGGGCCTGGTGGTATTGGGCTTTCCCTGCAACCAGTTCGGCAAGCAGGAGCCGGGCAACGAAGGCGCCATTTCGGAGTTTTGCGAGCTGAACTTTGGTGTCAGTTTCCCGCTGTTCAAGAAGATTGACGTCAACGGCAGCGATGCCCACCCATTGTTCGTACAGCTCAAAAAGCAGGCCCCGGGATTGCTGGGCTCCAAGGGCATCAAGTGGAACTTCACCAAGTTCCTGATCGGTCGCGACGGCCAGGTGGTCAAGCGCTTCGCCCCGACCACCAAGCCCCAGGACCTGACCCAAGAGATCGAAGCCCTGCTCAAATGACCGACCTGTCCCTGGCCCTCGACGACCAACTGTGCTTCAAGCTCTACGCCGCCTCCCGCGCGGTCACCCGGGCCTACAAGCCGATGCTCGATCAGTTGGGCCTGACCTATCCGCAATACCTGGTGATGCTGGTGCTGTGGGAATGGCAGGCCGCAGCGGTGTCGCAGCCTACGGTCAAGGCCCTGGGCGAGCGCCTGCTGCTGGATTCCGGCACGCTGACGCCACTGCTCAAGCGCCTGGAGCAGCTTGCCCTGGTGCGGCGTCAGCGCAGTGCGCTGGATGAGCGTGAAGTGCACCTGAGCCTGACCGATGAAGGCCGGCACCTGCGCGACCGGGTGCAGCCGCTGAAGGCCCGCCTGTTGTGTGACAGCGGCGTTGATCTGAACCAGGCCGATGCCTTGCGTGACGGTCTGGATCAGCTGTTGCGCCAGGTCAAAGACTTGTCGTAGTCGGCACCCACAGATCGAGCAAGGCCTTGAGTTCTTCCCGGCGAAACGGCTTGGCCAGGTAATCGTTCATGCCTGCCGCCCGGCAGCGCTCGCGTTCCTCGGACATGGCGTTGGCCGTCAAGGCGACGATCGGCAAGTCCGGCCAGCGCCCGCTGCGGCGGATCTGCCGACTGGCCTCATAGCCATCCATCACCGGCATATTGCAGTCCATCAACACCATGTCGAAGCCTTGCTCTTCCAGCAGCTTGAGGGCTTCACCACCGTGGGCGGCGACGATCACCTCGCACCCGAGCTTGCCGAGCATGCCCTTGGCCACCAGTTGATTGACCGGGTTGTCCTCCACCAGCAGGATGCGCGCCCGGTGGGCGAGGGGGCCGGTTTCCAGCTGGATCAGGTCCAGGACCAGGTCCGGATCGGTGCGCAAGTTGCGTTGCAGGACCTGGTACAGCGCGGTGCGGCTCAGGGGGCGGGCCTGTTGCTGCAAGGGGGCCAGGGCCGCGACTTCTTCGCTGGGCATGAAGTTGCCGTAGGCGGTTACCACCAGGATCGGGGCGGTGATCATCGGGCGCAGGCGGAACAGGCATTCGGGGCAGTCGGTGATCAGCAGGTCGGGATTCTGCCCGCTCAAGTCATCGTCGATGGAATAACAGCGCGGAGCCAGGCCCCAACTCGGCAGCAGGCTGGTGAGGAGTTCTGCCAGCCCGCTGCTGGTGCTGGTGATGGCGATTACATCTCCAGCCAAAGGCGCCAGGCGCACCGCCGGCAAGTGGGTCGGCAAGGGCAGGTCGGCACAGAACTGGCTGCCAAAGCCAGCTTCCGAGCTGATGCTCAGGCGGCCTTTCATGGCTTCGCACAGGTTGTGGGTCAGCGCCAGGCCCAGGCCTGTCCCGCCGAACTGGCGGGTGATGCCCGCACCGGCTTGGGTGAACGGCTGGAAAATCTTGACCTGGGCATCCTGGGCGATCCCGATACCGGTGTCGCACACCTCGATCCTGACCCGGCCGGCCTGGGCACTGAGGCGTACATCCACCCGGCCGAAACGCGTGAACTTCAGGGCGTTGGACAGCAAATTGCTGACAATCTGCCGTACCCGCGTCGGGTCGCCCAGCACCTGGGCGGGAAACTGCGGGTCGATCAGGCACGTCAGCTCCACGCTGGGCGCGGCGTTTTGCGAGAGCAGGTTGGCGGTGTCTTCCACCAGTGAACCGAGGTCGAACGGGATGCTTTCCAGTTCCAGTTGGCCGGCGTCGAACTTCGACAGGTCGAGGATATCGTTGAGTAGCTCCACCAGTACTTTGCCGGAGTCATGGGCGATCGACAGTTGCTGGCGTTGCTCGGCGTTCAGCGGGCTGTCGAGGGAGAGGGCGATCATCCCCAGCAGGCCGTTCAGCGGTGTACGGATTTCATGGCTCATGTTGGCCAGGAACGCCGCCCGTGCCTGGGCCATGCCCAGGGCCGTCATCTTCGCCGCTTCCAGCTCGTCGTTCGAGAGCGTCAGCCGATGATTGATCGCCTTGAGCTCGGTGGTGCGTGCGGAGACGATGTCTTCCAGTTGGCCGAGGTATTCGGTCAGGCGATTTTCAGCATGCCGGCGTTGCTGGATTTCAGTCTCCATGTTTTCAAACTGTTGGTTGGCGACGTTGACCAGTACACCGATCTCGTCGTGCTCGTGCCCCGGCGGGCAGTCCAGGCGCTCGTGCTTGCGTGAGCTCAGCTCGCGGATAATGCGCACCAGCGGCTTGGTCAGCATCACGTAGAAAAGCGCCAACAGAATGCCGGTGAGGATCAGGCTGCGGGCGAAGCCGTTGAGCAGGGTGATCTCGGCGCGGTGCAGGAAGCGGCTGCCGAACGCGTAGGTGTCTACGTCAAGACGCAGTACACCGAGGGAATCGTTGGGCATGTGGGCGAGGTAGAGCCGATCTTCGAATTGGCGGTTGGCGCCAAACAGGAAGTCGCTGATGGGCCGGTAGGTGCTTTCCTTGCGCGGGCGATGGACATCGGCCAGCACCAAACCGTTGTTGTCGATCAGTTGTGCATGGGTGATGGCGGGGGAGTGCAGCAGGCCCAGCGTCAGTTCCTGGGCCAGCTCGGCGTCGATGTTGTAGGCGATGCGCGAAGCCGGGTTATGGCTGATTTCAATCAGCGCACGTATTTCCCGGTTGATGGAAGCGTCTTCGCTGGCATAATCAATCCCAATCTGTATCAGGCTGAGCAAGGTTCCCAAGACGAATCCGACCAGCACTGTCAGTCTGGCTTGTTTATAAGACAAGCGGTGGGCGAACTTGATATCCATCGGGTGCTGTACCACTTTACGTTTCCTTTCGCCCGGCAAGCATAGCTGAACATCCACAGGCTCAAACTTGCCCGGCACGAATCGATTTTATTCGGTGCAGCCCTGCACGGTCTGCCTCAGGGTTGCCAATACGCCATCTTTTACAAGAACTTGCCAGAGGAATAGTCGTGGATTCTCGATTGAATGCCTTTCTTGAGCGTGCCGACGCGGTACTGGCTCGCCTGGAGCCCTTGTTGCCTGCCCCGCGCGAAGCCGTTGACTGGAACCATTGCCTGGCTGCCCGTTGGCAGCGCGAAGGTCGCAGCGGCTTTTTATTGCCACTGGAAGTCAGCCTGGATATGCGCCTGTCCGACCTGATCGGCGTGGATAAACAGCGCGAACAATTGGCCCGTAACACCCAACAGTTTCTCGACGGCCTGCCGGCCAACCATGCGCTGCTCTGGGGCTCGCGCGGCACCGGTAAATCGTCCATGGTGCGCGCCTTGCTGGCCCAGCACGCCAAGGCCGGGCTGCGCCTGATCGAAATCGAGCGCGATCACCTGGCGGACTTGCCGCGGGTGGTCGAGCAACTGATCAAATTGCCACAACGCTTTGTGTTGTTCTGCGATGACCTGTCTTTCGAAGCCGGCGAGAGCGATTATCGTGTGCTCAAGAGCGTACTCGACGGCTCCCTGGAGCAGGCGCCGGAAAACGTCCTGTTGTATGCCACCTCCAACCGTCGTCACCTGGTGCCCGAGAACCAGAGCGATAACGAGAACTGGAAGACCATAGACGGCGAGCTGCATCCCAACGAAGCGGTGGAGGACAAGATTGCCCTGTCTGACCGTTTCGGTTTGTGGCTGTCGTTTTACCCGTTCAATCAGGAGCACTTCCTGGATGTGGTCGAGCACTGGATCGGCGAGTTGGCGAGCAAGGCCGGTCTGCAGTGGCAACGCGATGAAGAGTTGGACATCCTCGCGGTGCGCTGGGCCACCGGGCGCGGTAATCGCAACGGCCGTTGTGCCTATCAGTTCGCCCGCTACTGGGTGGGCCTCAAGTTGTTGGAGCGTCAACCATGATTGATTTGCAACAGGCTGGAACCGGCCTCGATGGCTACGCCATGCTGCATGCGCAGCTGGAATCGCTGTTGGCGGATGAGCGGGATTTCATTGCCAATGCCGCGCAGTTTTCTGCGTTCCTGTTCAACCAGCTGGATGATCTGAACTGGGCAGGCTTCTACCTCAACCGCAATGAAGAGCTGGTGCTCGGGCCGTTCCAGGGGCAGATCGCCTGTGTGCGCATTCCGTTTGGTCGCGGTGTGTGCGGCGCGGCAGCGGCCTCGCGGCAAACCCAGCGGGTGGAAGACGTGCATGCATTCCCGGGGCATATCGCCTGTGACAGTGCGTCCAACAGCGAGTTGGTCGTCCCGTTGGTCAAGGACGGGCGCTTGATTGGTGTGCTCGACCTGGACAGCCCATCGCTGTCGCGGTTTACCCCGCAGGATCAGGCCGGCATCGAGCAGTTGGCGGCGATTTTCCTGCGGTTGACCGATTGTTGATGGGGTGAGTCTCCTGCAGGAGCGAGCAAGCTCGCTCCTGCAGACTATCGACAGTCCAGCACGTCCAGTTGCATCTGCAGCATCCTTTCCAGCTCAAGCATGGATTTCTCTATTGCCTTGATGCCCGCCTCGATAACGTGTGGTGTCTCGCGTTCGCCACACGCCTGCTCCAACGCTTCGCATTGTCCGGACAAGGTATCGGCCTGGATGATCCGGGCGGCGCCCTTGATCTTGTGGGCCTGGTCGATCAGGTCGCCGGGCGCGGCTTGCCGTGCCAGCATGGCCATCAGCTCGACCCGATCATTCCGGCTGCTGCTGAGCAACTCCTCGAGCAAACGCCGGCTCAACTGTGGGTCACCGCCCGTCATCGCGTCCAGGCTTTGCAGGGTAAACACGTTGCGGGTGGGCAGCGGATCGACCTGCGCCAGGTGCTGTTCCAGCGCAGTAAGACTGATGGGTTTGAACAGGCAGTCATTCATGCCGGCGTCAAAGCAGCGTTGTTTCTCCTCGGGCTGCGCGTTGGCGGTGAAGCCGAGTATCACGCACGGGGTTTTCTGCTCGCGCTCCTCATACTCGCGAATGGAGTGACTCAATTCGTAGCCGTTCATGATCGGCATATTGCAGTCGGCAATGACCAGGTCGAAGTGTTCCTGGCGCCAGGCCTGGAACCCCGCAGCACCATGATGGGCCGCGGTGAACTGATGCCCCAGGAAACCCAGTTGCTGGCACATCAGCAAGCGGTTGGCCGGATGGTCATCCACCACCAGCACGTTGAGTACTGGCGCCGGCGTGGCCGCGGCCGGTTCAAGCTTGTCTACGGCCTTGACCGGCGGCAGGCTGGTCATCTTCAGGCTGACGTGGACCTGGGTGCCTACCATGGGCACGCTGCTCAGGCTCAATTGCCCGCCCATCATGGCGCACAGGCTGCGACAGATCACCAGGCCAAGGCCGGCGCCGCTCCTGGCCAGGTGCCCGGAGTTGTCGGCCTGGGCGAACGGCTCGAACAGGCGTAGCTGGTCTTCGCGATTGATCCCGATGCCGGTGTCCTCCACTACCAGTTTCATCTCGATCTGTTGAGGTTGCCCGGTCGCCTTCAGCTGCACCTTGATCTTCACCTGCCCGCGTTCAGTGAACTTGATCGCATTGCTCACCAGGTTCGAGAGCACCTGCTTGAACCGCAGAGGGTCGATCAGTACGTCGGTATCCTCGACATCGGGGGTGAACTCCAGCACCAGGCTCAGGGTTTTCTGGCGCGCCAGGCCATCGAACACGCGGACCACCGACTCGATGACTTCGCGCAGGTTGACCCGCTCCGGGGCCAGGCTCAACCGACCGGACTCGATACGTGCAATGTCCAGAATGTCGCCGATCAACTCCAGCAGGTCCTTGGCCGAGTTGTAGGCGACCTCGATCGCAGGGCGATCAAGATGACCCTGATCGGCGCGCTTGAGTGTCAATTCCAGCATGCCAATGACGGCGTTCATCGGCGTGCGGATTTCGTGGCTCATGGTGGCCAGGAACGTACTTTTCGCGCGATTGGCCTCGTCGGCGCGTTCCTTGGCGGCGCGCAGCTCGTCGAACAACTGGCGCCGTTCGCTGATATCGATCCAGCCGCCAATGATGCCCTGGACCTCGCCCACGGAGTCGCGGTAGGGGAGGATCCAGTGGTAGATCGTGAGTTTTTTCCCGTGCACGTGCAGGGTGCGATCAAGGATCAACGGTTTACCCTCGGCCACTACCCGCTGGTAGTCGGCATGGTACTGCGCCGCCTCCGTCTCAAGGGCCATGCTCATCTGCGTGATGCTTTTGCCGATGACGTCTTCACGCTTGATGTCGAACGTCTGCAGGTAGCTGTCGTTGCAGGTCTGCAGATAGCCGTTGTGGTCGCGTACGTAGATCGGATGGGGCGTTTCATTGACCAGCGCCCGCATGAACTCGAACTGGTCGTTAAGGGCGCGCTCGGCCAGTTTTCGGTGCTTGATCTGGCGCTGCAGGTAGCCGTTCCAGGCCAGGGAAATCAACAGCAGCAGCCCGGTGCCGATGATGATCTGGGCAATCAGGCGATGGTAATTGCGCCAGTAGCCATCGGACGCTGCGTTGTAGCCTCGCCAGCGGCTGTTGATCGCCGCCATCTCATCCGGGGCGATACTCAGCAGTGCCTTGTCCAGGATCGAACTCAGCTCCGTGGCGTGTCGGGACGTCGCCAGGGCAAACGTCGCAGGCAACGTGCCGATGCTGGAACTGATCTGCAGTTTGTCCTGGAATGCCGGAGAAGAAAGCAGGTAGTTGGCGATCACCAAAGGGTTCACTGCGCCGTCGACTTGCCCCTGTGCCAGCAATTCCGATGCCTTGAAGGTATCCCCGGTTTCCACCAGATTTATCTGCGCAAATGCCTGCTGCAGGAATTTTTCCAGCTGATTGCCCTGGGTAATCGCCAGGCGCTTGCCGGCCAGTTCTTGAAGGCTTGTGGGCGCGCCCGGCTCTTTACGGGTCAATAATACGTAGGAGTTTTCCAGGTAGGGGCGGCTGAAGTTCAACTGGGACTCGCGCCCGGTACTGGGGGTAATTGCGCCGATGATGTCGGCTGCGCCGGTCTGCACCAGTTCCATCATGTTGGCGACGTCACGCACGTGTTGAATCTCGAAGCGCAGGCCGGTTCGCAGGCGGATCAGCTCCAGCACGTCGGCGGTGACGCCCCGGAACTTGCCGTCGGTATCAAAGAACGTCAGGGGGGCGAGGGTTTCATTGACCACCACCTTCACCACGGGGTTGTCCTTGAGCCAGCGCTCTTCGCGCAGGCTCAGTTGCAGCTTGCGGTCGGTCAGCAGAATGTCGCTGCCCGCACTCCAGCGCTTGGCGATGCTGTCACGCTCATAGGTTGATACGCCATCGAGCACTGAGTCGATGATACTCAGGAGAATGGGTTGATCCTTGCGCAAGGCGAAGCTGAACCCGTGGGCCTCGTGCTTGCCGAAGTTGGCCATGCGGATATTTTTCAGGTAGCCCTTGTTGATCATGTAGTGAGTGGAAATGGTGTCGCCCAGGAATACGTCAGCCTGGTCGAATGCCACGGCATTCAAGGCATTTTGATAGGACGGGTAGGCGTGGATGGTCGCCTTGGGGTACAGCGCCTGCACTTCGTCCATGGGCAGGTAATGGTAGACAAGACTCAGGCGCAGGCCGGCCAGGCCGTCGCCAAGGTCGCGGTTCTCAGCTTCACGGGTCACCAGTACCGGCTGATCCACTGCGTAGGGCAGTGACAGGACGATGTCGGGATTCGCCGCTTCAAAACCGTTGGCAGACCCCAGAAAATCGATTTCGCCGTTTGCCAGCGCCTGGATCGCGGCTTCACGGGAGGAGTAGCGCAACACGGTGAGCGGTATCGCCAGTGTCCTGGCCAGCAGCCCGGCGTAATCGGCAGTCAGCCCTTCATAATCACGCCCGCTGGAGGTGATGTCGAAGGGCGGATAGTCGGGTGCAGAGGTGCCCAGTATCAGTTCCCGTTTGTTCTGCAGCCACTGGCGCTGTGTCTTGTTCAGGGGGGTGTCCAGTTGAACGGCACCGGCACGCCCCAGCAGGGCATATTGCTCGGGAACAGTTTGTTCGGCAGGCACGGAAGTGCTGAGGCACACCCCGATACTCAATATGATTAGATAGTCCTTTAATCGCCTGGGCATCCGATTTCTCACACTAGCGCGTTACGTTTTGCCATCTCGATAAGTTCTACCAAGGATTTGGCTTTCAGTTTTTGCATGAGCCTTTTTTTGTAAGTGCTGACGGTCTTGTTGCTGAGAAACATGCCCTTGGCGATTTCCTTGTTTGTCCGGCCTTGGGCAAAAAGTTGTAATACCATGAGTTCACGATCGTTGACGACTTTGAACAGTTCAAGCTCTTCATTGTTATCCGTTTCGTTAGTGCTGCCGTTAAGGGCCTGGCTCGGGAAGTAGTTGTAACCTGACAAGACCGCCCTGATGGCACTGAGCAGTTCGCTCAAGTCACCTTCCTTGCACACATAGCCATCCGCGCCGGAGCGCATGCACCGGGTAGCAAAGAGCTTGGGGGTCTGGGCAGTGAGTATTAACGTCTTGGTCGGCGTACTCATTGCGTTGAACCGGCACAGCACTTCCAGGCCATCGAGTTTCGGAATGCCGATATCAAGGATAATCAGGTCAGGCTGACACTCCTTGACCATTTGTATCGCATCACAACCGTTATCGGCTTCTCCCACTACTTTATAGCCTTCGTGTTCTAACAACATCCGAATGGCAAGTCGGATGACGGGGTGGTCGTCAATAATAAAAACTGAGTTCATGATCAAATTCCATACAGGCGCAAATAAAGTCGGCACATTAGCTCACATGGCAATGAAGGAGGATGAACTTGATGTGGAACAAACGTAAAACAAGAATAATCCTACATCAAAAAAAGCAAGGGATTACGCTCTGTAAGGTGTTTGTTGTTTGGGTGTAAGAGTTTTGCGTGGGTGGAATTTAAAAGTAACTGGTCGTGAGAGGGCAGCGTTATAAAGAGGCGTTTTCGGATTGCCCGGGTGTTTAACTTCCTACTTTTCTGTTGAGCGAGTAAGGCGTGATTGGCGTATGAGTTCATTCAGCTCAAGGTGGCTTAACGGCTTCGACAAATAGCCAAGTAATGGAAAGTTGCGTCGGGATGCCTGGGCCATCAGGTGTTCCAGTTCATTGACGGGCAGGCCGCTGAGCAATATCGCGGACCTTATAAAGCCTCTGCGGTTGGCAATTTCAATCAACTCCAGCCCAGGCAAGTCGGGCAAACATTGATCACAGAGCAGAATATCGAATGGCACGTCGGTTTGTGTCATCAGCCGCATTGCCTGTTCTGCATTCTCGGCCAGTGCCAGGTCGTGGTAGCCATAGTTTCGTAGCAGGCATTGGGTGGCCAGCAATTGAAAGGGGTGATCCTCCACCAACAGGATGCGAAGTTGTTCGAGCATGGTTTTTTCCATGGAATGGACAAGAGCCCTGAAGACGCTCCACCAGGGCGTGTAGTAAGAAGTTAATGGGCCCGCCAGCTATCGGGCGCAGGAGCAGGTCGAAAGACTGCGGTCAGGGCGCGCGATTATTCATCGCGGCGGGGAAGAACTTCGATCAGGCCGCTCTGTTCCGTGCGTAGGGCGATTCTTTGAAAAGTCGCCCTGGCCATCAGCCAGGGCTCCGATTTATTGCGGGCTGGAGCGGCCGGTCATCTCGCGGGCCATCTCGCTGGCGTAGCTGTCAGTCATGCCGGCGATAAAGTCGATCATGCGCAGGAAGGACGCGTGCAATGACCAGGAGGGATCCGGGGCGCTATTGCCCAACAGGTCGAGGATGCGTCGGTTCTTGAACGACGGGGTGCGACCGCCATGTTGTTCCAGGGCCGCGCCGCAGAAGGCATTCAAGAGGATTTCCAGGGTGGTGTAGGCGCCGATCTCATGCAGGGTCTTGCGCTTGTCCTGGAAAATCTTCTTGCGGGCCATGTCCTTGGCATCCAGCACGCAGCGCTTGGCCGGGCCGTGCATATGTTCCACCAGGTCCCCCGGCAGGGTGCCGGCCAGCAGCGCGTCCTGTTGTTCGACGAACGCCCGGGCCGCGGCGTTGGTCAGGTGTTCGATGGCCTTGCCTCGCAGGATCGCCAGCTTGCGTCGCCGGGAATCCAGCGGGCCGAGTTGCCGATAGGTTTGCGGCAAGTCGTCGCCCACCAGGTCCAGCAGCAGTGACTCGACCTCGGCGTATTCCAGCAGCTCCATTTCCAGGCCGTCTTCGAGGTCGATCAATGCGTAGCAGATATCGTCGGCCGCCTCCATCAGGTACACCAGCGGGTGCCGGGCCCAGCGTTGTTCTTCCAACTGCGGCAAGCCGAGCTTCTGGGCGATCTGCTCCAGGATCGGCAGTTCGCTCTGGTAGCAGCCGAACTTGTGTTTCTTGTAGCCCAGGGAGTCGGCGTGGCGGGCGGTCCAGGGGTATTTCAGGTAGGTGCCCAAGGTGGCGTAGGTCAGGCGGGTGCCACCATCAAATTGGTGGTATTCCAGTTGCGTGAGTACCCGGAAGCCCTGGGCATTGCCTTCGAAATTGAGGAAGTCATTGCGTTCGGCGCTGCTCATGTCATCCAGCCAGCCACGGCCTGAAGCTTGCTGGAACCAGTGCCGGATCGCGTCCTCGCCGGAATGGCCGAAGGGTGGGTTGCCGATGTCATGGGCCAGGCAGGCCGACTGCACCACCATGCCCAGGTCGCTCGGGTCGCACCAGTCGGGCAGGGCACTGCGGATGGTCTCGCCTACGCGCATGCCCAGGGATCGTCCCACGCAACTGACTTCCAGGGAGTGGGTCAGCCGGGTGTGGATGTGATCGTTGCTGGTCACCGGGTGCACTTGCGTCTTGCGGCCCAGGCGGCGAAACGCACCGGAAAAGATGATGCGGTCATGGTCTTTGTGAAACGGACTGCGCCCCAGTTCTTCCGGGCTGTGCAGGGGTTTTCCAAGGCGTTCGCGGGTAAGCAGGGTGGGCCAATCCAAGGCGGGTACTCTCCGTGCGGTGAATGACGGCTCCCAGCTTCCCGGTTCAGCCAGGCCTTCGCAAGCGAAAAACTACAGGCCGGCGGCGTCGATATCGATTAACAGCAGGCGCTGACCATTATCAAAGAATTGTCCGGCAGTCAGGCAGTACTGGTTGGTCGTGGCATCGCGATAGGTTGAGGACAGGGTCAGCCGCCGCTCCTCCCAACCTTCGGCCAGCAAATGATAAAAATACGGACGCCATGACCAGTTGTGGCCCAGGTAGCGGCTGTCGGCTTGCCAGGCGCCCTGGTGCCATTCGAAGTTGGGCGTCAGTTGCGTGCCATGCCGGTCGCACTGGTAAAAACGCAGCAGCCAGGGAAACCCCGGCAATTGCGGCAGATGGCTCAGTGGTGCGCGGGTGTGGGCCCAGGTTTGCAGGATCTGCATCAGCTCCGCCAGTTGCTGGCGCAGTTGCATGATCCGGCCACGTTCGGCGAGCTTCTGTTGGACATAGCCGGTGCGCAACTGGGCGAAGCGCGGCACGAATGCGTCGGTGTCGAACCAGTCCAGTTGGGCCTGGGCGAACAGGTAGCCCTGGACATAACGCGAACCGCATTCCAGGGCGAAATTCAGTTGGGCCTCGGTTTCCACCCCTTCGGCGATGATCCAGCAGCCGGTTTTTTCCGCCATTTGCGCCAGTGCCCGTACCACCTCACCGCTCGGGCCACCGCGGGCCGCGGCCTGGAACAGGCGCATGTCCAGCTTGAGAATGTCCGGCTGCAAGGCCAGCACCCGGTCCAGCTGCGAATAGCCGGCGCCGAAGTCATCAATGGCAATCCGCGCGCCGGCCTCGCGGTAGCGCTCGACGACTTCGGCCAGGCGCAGGATATCGCCGCCCAGTTCAGTGATCTCGAACACGATGCGGCGCGGGTCGACGTTATGCAGTTGCAATTGCTTCAGGCTCGGCAGCGCCTGGCCCGGGCGCAGGCGGGTGATCCAGCGTGGCGAGATATTCAGGCTGAGGAACCACTCCTGCGGGGCCTCATGCAGGCGGCTCAGGGCATTGTCACGGATCTGCCGGTCCAGGCGGCGCAAGGCCACCGAGGGCGTGCGCGGGTCGGCGAACAGCGGACCCACCGAGCGCAGTTGGCCATTCGCCTGGCGTAGGCGGCCCAGGGCTTCTACGCCGGCGATGCGGCCGGTGGCGGTGTCGATGAATGGCTGGAAGCAGGCGAGCGGTTGCCCGTCGATCACGGGGCCTCCTTAAAAGACCGGAAATAAAAAAGGCCCGGCCCTCAATGGAGAGGGCCGGGCCTGATCTGTTTGCAAGAATGCAGCCAGCACGCTCAACTTTTGCGCGAAGCACCTTGCATGGCCAGTTTGATCAGCGGGATCAAGCCGGCACCCAGCCGCACCAGGCGGGTCATGGTGCCGATTCCGCCGCCCTTGGCGCCTTTGCCGGTGAGAAACCCCAGCAGCGTCACCACGCCCACGCCCCACAGCGGCGCGTGCTTGATGCCAAAACCGTCCTGCCAGCTCTGGCCCATGTTGCGGACCTTTTGCAGCGGCAGCATCAGTTGCTGGGACTCGTGACGGATTTCCTGGCGGTGCATTTCCATGCGCAGGCGGATCAACGCCTTGCGCATTTCTCGCCGGGAAGTGTTTTGCGGCAATTCAGTCATGCTCATGGCAGCAGGCGCTCCCGGTCGTTGGCCAGCTCTTCGAGGGTGGCGTGGAACGGCGTGGACTCATCGAACACCGCCGCCTTCAGGCGCAACCCGCAGAATGCTGCGGCCAGTATGTAGAACACACACAGGCTGATAATCCCGGTCAGGCGGTAGGTATCCCACACCAGGATCATCACCAGCGCCGACAAACCCACCAGCAACAGCAAGGCAAACACCAGCGCCAGGCCGGCGAACAGCAACAGGCTGACGGTGCGGGCTTTCTGCTCCTGCAACTCGATGCCGAACAGCTCGACATGGCTGTGCAGCAAACCCAGGACAGCCGCGCCCAGGCGCCGTGAAGTAGAACTTGGGCCCGTGGACGAGCCGGATTCGCCGATAGACATGATTAGCGCCTTGTAGCCAGCAGGCCGATCAAAAAGCCCACGCCGGCCGCAATGCCGACGGACTGCCAGGGGTTGGCCTGCACATAGTCTTCAGTGGCCGTGACCGCCGCCTGGCCGCGTTCGCGCAGGGAGTCTTCGGTCAGTTGCAGGGTTTCACGGGCCTTGAGCAGGCTTTCGTGAATCTTGCTGCGCAGCTCGTCAGCCTGGTCACCGGCGAGGATCGCCGTGTCGTCCAGCAGCTTCTCGGTATCGCTGACCAGGGTTTGAAAATCCGCCATCAGTATTTCTTGAGCAGTCTTTGCCGTTTTTCTGGCCATGGTTATCTCCGTGAGTGGCTGGTCTGTTTACTTCTGGTTTCGAGTCACCGGTGTCGGTGAAGGTTCACTGCAATTGTCTGGTACAGCTTTTGCTTTGCCTTGGTGCGCAGGCCCGGGGCCTTGCGCTGAATCCGGGCGGTTGGGGCTCAAACCCTGAAAAACCTTACCCTAAATAACTAAAACTCGCGGAAAAACCCTGTCGGATTCTGCCTTTTTCAATGATCGCTGCGCCAAAGCGGTTCACGGCCTCAAACGAGGGTCGGATCGTTGGTGCCAATTTAGTGCGCATCATGAAGGTCATGAACTGCTTTGGTGCTTTTTCCTGCATGTGCAGGCCTGCCATCCTCCATGGAAAATTTGCAAAGCGCGGTGGACACCCTCGTCCACAGCTCCAACACGTTGTTCATTCTGATTGGTGCGGTCATGGTCCTGGCCATGCACGCCGGCTTTGCCTTCCTGGAAGTCGGCACGGTACGCCAGAAGAACCAAGTCAATGCCCTGTCGAAAATCCTCAGCGACTTCGCGATTTCCACACTGGCCTATTTCTTTATAGGCTATTGGATCTCCTACGGCGTGACCTTCATGCAACCGGCGGCGGTGATCAGCGCCGACCACGGCTACGGCCTGGTGAAGTTCTTCTTCCTGCTGACCTTCGCGGCGGCGATCCCGGCGATCATTTCCGGGGGAATCGCCGAGCGTGCACGTTTTGTTCCGCAACTGTGTGCCACTGCGTTGATCGTAGCCTTCATCTATCCGTTTTTCGAAGGCATGGTGTGGAACGGCAACTACGGACTGCAAGCCTGGTTGCTGGCCACCTTCGGCGCCAGCTTCCATGACTTTGCCGGCAGCGTCGTGGTGCACGCCATGGGCGGCTGGCTGGCGCTGGCGGCGGTGCTGTTGCTGGGGCCAAGGCAGGGGCGTTATCGGGAAGGGCGCCTGGTGGCGTTCGCGCCGTCGAGTATTCCATTCCTCGCGTTGGGCTCGTGGATCTTGATTGTCGGCTGGTTCGGCTTCAACGTCATGAGTGCGCAAACCCTGTCCGGGGTCAGTGGGCTGGTGGCGGTCAATTCGTTGATGGCGATGGTCGGTGGCACGGTAGCGGCATTGGTGATCGGGCGTAACGACCCAGGCTTCTTGCACAACGGTCCATTGGCCGGGTTGGTGGCGATCTGTGCCGGTTCCGACCTGATGCACCCGGTGGGCGCGTTGGTGACCGGCGTGGTGGCGGGCGGCTTGTTCGTCTGGTTCTTCATTGCCGCCCAGGATCGCTGGAAGATCGACGATGTGCTGGGTGTATGGCCGTTGCACGGGCTGTGCGGCGTGTGGGGCGGGATTGCCTGCGGGATCTTCGGCCAGACCGCCCTGGGCGGCCTGGGCGGCGTCAGTCTGATCAGCCAGTTGATCGGCACCGCGCTGGGGGTAGTGGTAGCCCTGGCCGGCGGCTTCCTGGTGTATGGGGTGATCAAGCGCGTTTACGGGCTGCGCTTGAGCCAGGAAGAGGAGTATTACGGCGCGGATTTGTCGATCCACAAGATTGGCGCGGTCAGTCAGGATTGAGGGGCGCGTCCCCTTCGTTCTGGTTGCAGCCATGTAACAGCCGGTACCGGCTCTGGCGCACTTCATCGACACGGCCTTGCACCTGCTGCTCCGACAACCCCAGCAGGATCAACGCATGGGAGGCGAGCATCAGGCTCGACTCCAGCAACTCGGGCACCACTTCAGTGGCGCCGGCGGCTTTCAGTTCGGCCAGCTGACTGTCGTCGCGGGTGCGTACCAGGATCGGCACGGTCAGGTTGATCCGCCGCGCTTCGTTGAGCACGGCCAGGGCGACGTCGCTGTTGTCCACCGCGATCACCACCAGGCGCGCACGTTCCAGGCCGACCGCGCTGAGCAGGGCGCCACGGCGGCAGTCGCCGTAATGCACGGCGCTGTCTTCGGTAGAAGCTTCCTGGACTCGCTCCGGGTCGTCATCAAGGGCAATGAACGCCTGTTGTTCACGGTGCAGGAAGCGCCCGATGGACTGGCCAACCCGGCCGTAGCCGCAGATCACCGCGTGGTCGCGCAGCTCGGCATTCAGGGCCGTAATCTCTTCAAGCTGTACTTGCTGGTTGGGCTTGCGGTGCAGGCGCAGGGCAATCGCGGGTGCAGCCCTGAGCAACAGCGGAGTCAATAGCATCGAGCAGAAGGTGGCAGCCAGCAGCAGGCCGCTGATGTCGGCGGGCAGCAGGCGGCTTTGCTGCATTTGCGCCATCAAGGCGAAACAGAACTCGCCGCCCTGGGCCAGCGCCAGGCCGCTGCGCCAGGCGGTTTCACCGTCGCTGCCGCGCAGTTGCACCAATAGCGCGACCACACAGCCTTTGATCAACATCAGCGTGAGGGTCAGGCCGAGAATCAACAGGCTATGACTGACGAACAGTTGCAGGTCGATCAGCATGCCGATGCTGACAAAAAACAGTCCTAGCAGGATGTCGCGAAACGGACGGATATCGGCTTCGATCTGATGGCGGTAATGGCTTTCCCCCAGCAGCATGCCGGCGAGAAACGCACCGAGTGCCGGGGACAGGCCCAGCAAGTGGGTCAGCCAGGCGGTGAGCAGTACGATCACCAGTGCCAGCAGCACGAACAATTCGGCCGAATGGGACGCCGCCACCTCACGGAACAAACGCGGCAGCAACCAGCGGCTGGCCAGCAGCAGGCCGAGGAACAGCACCACGGTTTTGCCCAGGGTCAGTGGCAATGCCCAGTACCAGGCTTGCTCGCTGTTACCGGCGAACACTGGCACGAGGGTCAGCAGCAATACGGCCACTACATCCTGGAACAGCAATACCCCAATCGCATTCTGGCCATGGCTGCTGAAGATTTCGCCGAGGCTGGTCAGCTCCTTGCTGACGATGGCGGTGGACGACAGTGCCAGTCCCGCACCGAGCAACAGCGCGGTGGTCGGCGACAGGCCGAACAGTGCCAGCAAACCGCCCAGCAGCAACCCGCAGCACAGTACCTGCAGGCTGCCCAAGCCAAACACCACCCGGCGCAGGCTGAGCATTTTGTTGAGAGAAAACTCCAGGCCCAGGGAAAACAGCAGGAACACCACACCCAGTTCGGCAAGGTCTGGCAACTCTTCGCTGTCATTGACCCAGTCGAGGGCGGTGGGGCCCACGGCCAGGCCAACACACAGATAGCCCAGCACCGGCGGCAGTTGCAGGCGACGAAACAGCGCAATCACCACCAGGGAGGAGGCCAGGATAATCAGCAGGTTGGCAAACACATGCAGCTCCATTGCAGGTATTACGGGAAAAAAGTCGCGAGAGTCGCTGAATCAGTTATACGCCATGCTGATCTGGGTCAGGCTTTTGCAGTGTCCCGACGCTGTTAGAATAGGTGCCTGATTCTTCTTGGACCCGTTGCCATGCTTCCTGAATGTCAGTTGTTCGGCACCCTGGGCTGCCATCTGTGTGAGTTTGCCGAAGCCGAAATCATGCCGTTGGTCGAACACGGCCTGCTGGTGGAGTTGGTGGATATCGCCGATTCCGAGGCCCTGTATGAAGCCTACGGCCTGCGGATTCCGGTGCTGCGCCGGGTGGACACGGGCGCGGAGCTGGAGTGGCCGTTCGACGAAGCGCAGGTAGTGAACTTTCTTAGCTAGCACTCGGCGATGGCGAGTTCCCGATTATTCGGTTACTGTATGTTTGTACAGCGATTGAATGAGAGGGAACGCCCGTGGTGAATGTTGAACAACTGAAAAGCAGCGTCAATCGCATGTCCGCCGACGTCGTGCGCGACGCGGTGAACGAGCTGCGCCTCGATGGCCTGGTCACGGAAGGCAAGACGCCGTTTAACAAAGTGCATTTCAACACCTGCTTTGCCGAGATCGAGGCGCTGTTCCAGCGCGCGGGTTATCACAAGCAGCTGGATGTGGTGGGTTACCAGGGCTTGCTGTATGCGCTTTATGACCCGGGCCGCTGGGAAGCGGTGGATGTGCTGCGCTGGCTCAAGGAATTCACCGAGGCGGCCAGTGCGTCACCGGTGTTGCGCGCGGAATTGGCCAAGGCCTGAATCTGTGCTGGGCCTGATCCGGCAGCATGCGGGATAATGTGCGCCTGTATGTCCACGTCTTGAGCCTGCCATGTCCGTTTTTTCCGCTGCCCAGCACCAAGCCAGCACCTTGTACCTGCCGCCAGGCGCCTGGGCCACCGTGCTGGATTGCCTGTGTGAGCACTTCCAGGCCATCAGCCGTGAGCAATGGCTGGATCGCATCGCCCGGGGCAGGGTGCTGGACATCAATGGCACTCCCATCAATCAGGACCTCGCCTACCGCGAAGGCCTGTGCATCTACTACTTTCGCGAAGTACCGAACGAGAAAGTAATCCCGGTGCAGGAGACGATCCTGTACGCCGATGAACACCTGGTGGTAGCCGACAAGCCGCATTTCCTGCCAGTCACGCCTGCCGGTGAGTACGTCGAGCAGACCCTGTTGCGGCGTTTGATCCGTCGCCTGGACAACCCGGCGCTGGTGCCGCTGCATCGCATTGATCGGCATACCGCAGGGCTGGTGTTGTTTTCGGCCAACCCCCAGACGCGCTCGGCGTATCAACAGCTGTTTCCCACGCGCAAGATCGACAAGTTCTACGAAGCCATTGCCCCTGCATTGCCTGGGCTGACCTTTCCGCTGGTGCACAAAAGCCGGCTGGTGGATGGCGAGCCGTTCTTTCGCATGCAGGAAGGCGCGGGGGCGAGCAACACCGAGACGGCGGTCGAGGTGCGGGAAAAGAATGGCGACCTGTGGCGCTATGGCCTGTTTCCGGTGACCGGCAAGAAGCATCAGTTGCGGGTGCACATGACGGCCCTGGGCGCGAGTATCTGCAACGATCCGTTCTACCCCGACGTTATCAAGGATGCCGAGGACGACTACGCCAACCCGCTCAAGCTGCTGGCCCAGGGGGTGCGTTTCATCGACCCGGTCACCGGCCTTGAGCGCGACTTTCGCAGCGAGATCAGCCTGGACTGGTAAACCCCAGCAACGAAAAAGCCCGCATTACGCGGGCTTTTTTGTATCTGGCGTTAAGACTTACAGGTCTTTAACGGTGCGAACCTGATCCTTGTTGATCTGGGTGCGCTTGCCATCCAGCTGTTCGAATTCGTAGAAGCCGGTGGACTTGTCGAATTTAGGAGTGTCGACGGCCTGGATTTCGCGACCGTCATTCAGGGTGATCACTGTCGGCGAGGCGCAACCGGCAAGGGTAGCGAGGCCCAGTGCAAGCATGAGAGCGGCGATGGTCCGTTGAGTCATGAGTTTGTCTCCGAGAGAATGCTTTGTTGAGTACTGACCTTGTGACGTGTGTAACGTCGGCAAAGTTCCTTGTTCGACGCTCATTCTGACACGCTGGGCGGGCGGTGCAACAACTCCGGTGTATTGAGGTTGGCCAGGCGCGGATCGTCGGCGGGGCAATCCAGGGCCTTGGCCCCCAGCGCCTGCATGATCTGGCGCGGGCTGCGCTCGCCGGCTGCCCAGGCCCGCTCGAAGGGCTCGCGCAGCGAAGTGGGGATCACGCAGAGCAGCGGTTCCCAGAAATCGCCGTGGCGCACCATCACCGGCAGCAACGGGTTTTGCTGCGCCGTACTGCGCAGGTCGGCGAGCAATCGTGCATCGATCTGCGGCACATCGCACGGCAATACCAGCAGATGCCCATGCTGCGCCACCGCCAGTCCTGCGCGAATGCCGGCCAGTGGCCCTGGAAAGTCGGGGCTGTCATCGCCTACCAATCGGTCGGCGTAGGCCGCGTACTGCGCCTGGTTGCGATTGCAGGAGATGATCAGGTCGTCGGTCAACGGCCGCACCAGGCGATGCAGGTGCGCAATCAGTGGCTGCCCGTGCCAGTCCAGCAGGCCCTTGTCGAGGCCGCCCATGCGCTGGCCACGACCGCCGGCCAGCAAAAGGATCGAGCAGGGCAGTGGGGAAGAATGGCTTGGCATGACGGCTCCTGCGGGCAGTGAAATGGGGGGCTGTGATATAACATCGGGCTGTTCCTTCGACAACCGGACCGAGCCATGAAAGCCAAGGCTGATGCGCCCTTTGTACCCCTGAATATCGCTGTATTGACGGTCAGCGACACCCGCACCCTGGAAACCGACACCTCGGGCCAGGTCTTCGTCGACCGCCTGACCGCCGCCGGTCACCTGCTGGCCGAGCGAGTTTTGCTTAAAGATGATCTGTACAAAATCCGTGCGCAAGTGGCGCACTGGATTGCCGAAGACGTGGTGCAGGTGGTGTTGATCACCGGCGGCACCGGCTTCACCGGCCGCGACAGCACTCCGGAAGCGGTGAGCTGCCTGCTGGATAAACAGGTGGATGGTTTCGGCGAACTGTTCCGGCAAATCTCCGTGGCCGATATCGGCACCTCCACCGTGCAATCCCGTGCCCTGGCCGGCCTGGCCAACGGCACACTGGTGTGCTGCCTGCCGGGCTCCACCAACGCGGTGCGCACCGGTTGGGACGGGATTCTCGCCGAGCAACTGGATAACCGTCACCGCCCGTGCAACTTCGTCCCGCATTTGAAACAGGCCGAGCCCTGTGAATCCCGTGGGTAAGCCGGGCAAGACCGGCGCGTTGATGCCGGTGGAAGACGCCCTCGAACAATTGCTGGCGATGGCCGAGGCAGCGCCGATTCGCGAGCCGGAAACGTTGGCGCTGGCCGAGTGTGATGGTCGGGTGCTGGCCCAGGCGTTGATCTCCACGCTGGACTTGCCGCCCTGGCCCAACAGCGCCATGGACGGATACGCCCTGCGCCTGGCGGACTGGACCGGTGAGCCACTGGTAGTCAGCCAGCGCATTTTTGCGGGCACGGCACCCGAGCCCTTGGCTGCCGGTACCTGCGCGCGGATCTTCACCGGAGCCCCGGTACCGGAGGGCGCGGACTGCGTCGAGATGCAGGAAAACGCCGTGGTCCATGCCGATCAGCGGGTGAGCTTCACCGAAGCGTTGCAGGTGGATCAAAACATCCGTCCCCAAGGCCAGGAAACCACGGTGGGCGAGTGGGTGTTGCCAGCAGGTACACGCCTGGGCCCGATCGAGTTGGGCCTGGCGGCTTCACTGGGTCGTGATCGGCTGGAGGTGGTACGACGCGCCCGCGTGGCTGTGCTGTCCACCGGCGACGAGTTGATCGAGCCGGGCCTGCCGCTGGGCCCCGGGCAGATCTACAACAGCAATCGCCGGGTGCTGTGCAGCTGGCTGGAGCGCCTGGGCTGCGAAGTGGTGGATGCCGGGATCCTGCCGGACGACCTGGAACAAACCCGCGAACGCCTGGGCGCATTGGGCTCGGTAGACCTGATTCTGTCCACCGGCGGTGTGTCGGTGGGGGAGGCGGATTTTCTCGGGATTGCACTGCGGGAAGAGGGCGAACTGGCGCTGTGGAAGCTGGCAATCAAGCCGGGCAAGCCGCTGACGTTCGGGCATTTCCGTGGTGTACCGGTGATCGGTTTGCCGGGCAATCCGGCGTCGACGCTGGTGACCTTTGCCTTGCTGGCGCGGCCTTACCTGTTGCGCCGCCAGGGCGTGGAAGACGTGCAGCCGCTGCGCATTGAAGTGCCCGTGGGGTTTGTCTGGCCCAAGCCGGGGAATCGCCGCGAGTATTTGCGCGGGCGGCTGGAGCAGGGCAAGGCGATCATCTACCGCAACCAGAGCTCGGGTGTGCTGCGTAGCGCGGCGTGGGCCGAAGGTTTGGTAGAAGTGCTGGAGGGGACGACGCTGGAGATTGGTGACCGGGTCAACTTCATTCCGCTGAGTGAAGTGTTGAACTGAGCCCGATCTATCAAACAATGAAGATCAAAATGTGGGAGCGGGCTTGCTCGCGAAAGCGGTGGATCAGTCACCAGATGTATTGACTGACCCTCTGCATTCGCGAGCAAGCCCGCTCCCACATTTGATTTGTGTTCATCCTGCGGTTACGGCAAATCACGACTCGCGTAAAACGCACTCAACACCTTCACCAGGTGCGCCAGGTCGTGGCTGCCGCACAGCTCGCGAATCGAGTGCATGGCAAACGTCGGCAAGCCGATATCCACGGTGCGCACGCCCAGGTGGCTGGCGGTGATCGGGCCGATGGTCGAGCCGCAACCCATGTCGCTGCGTACCACAAAGCTTTGCACCGGCACTTCTTCGGCCATGCACAGGTGGCGGAAGAACCCGGCGGTTTCGCTGTTGGTGGCGTAGCGCTGGTTGCTGTTGACCTTGATCACCGGGCCGGCATTGAGTTTCGGGCCGTGGTTGGCGTCGTGCTTCTCGGCGTAGTTGGGGTGCACGCCGTGGGCGTTGTCGGCAGACACCAGCAGCGACTTCTGGATAGTGCGTACGAACTCATCACCCTCGGGCAGCAGGCGACGCAGGGTCTGCTCCAGCATCGGGCCGTCGGCACCGCAGGCGGAGCACGAGCCGACTTCTTCGTGGTCGTTGCAGACCAGCACGCAGGTTTCATCGGTTTCGGCGGTGAGCAGGGCTTGCAGGCCGGCGTAGCACGACAGCAGGTTATCGAGGCGGGCACCGGCGATAAAGTCGCCATTGAGGCCGATCACGGCCGCGCTCTGGGTGTCGTAGAAGCTCAGCTCATAGTCGAGCACCACATCGGCGTTCAACCCGTGTTCACGAGCCAGTTGCTCGGTCAGCACTGCGCGGAAGTCTACGCGCTCGTCACCGGCGAACTGCGCAAGGATCGGCGGCAGTTCGGTCTGGGCATTGATCGCCCAACCCTGGTTGGCTTCACGGTTCAGGTGAATGGCCAGGTTGGGGATGATCGCGATGGGCAGCTTGAAGTCGATCAGCTGGCTTTCGACCTTGCCGTCGCGGCGGAAAGTGACGCGGCCGGCCAGGGACAGATCGCGGTCGAACCACGGCGCCAGCAGCGCGCCGCCGTACACTTCCACACCCAGTTGCCAGAAGCCCTGGCGTTGCAGTTCAGGCTGTGGCTTGACCCGCAGGCACGGGCTGTCGGTGTGGGCGCCGACCAGGCGGATGCCGCCTTGCAGGGGCGAGTGGCGGCCGAGCTTGAAGGCGATGATCGAGGAGTCGTTGCGGGTCACGTAATAGCGCCCGTTGGCCTCGGTGGTCCAGGTCTCGCGCTCGTCAAGACGCTGGAAACCGGCCGCTTCCAGGCGCTGTGCAAGGGCGGCGGTGGCATGGAACGGGGTAGGGGAGGCCTTGAGGAAGTCGATCAGGCCTTGGTTCAACTCTTCGCGCATAAGTAGCTCCAGACAGCAATGGCGCGAGTTTACCGTCCGACGGGATAAGTGCACAGAACAAATGTGGGAGCGGGCTTGCTCGCGAATGCGGTGTGTCAGTCGCCGAATGAGCTAACTGATCCACCGCATTCGCGAGCAAGCCCGCTCCCACATTTTAATTGCGTTTACAGCTTAAAACGGCGCGGGGCACTCGAAGCGCAGACGCTCGCCGCTCTGGGGATGGGTGAAGCTCAACATGCTGGCGTGCAGGCACAGGCGTGGCCAGGCAGCCAAGGCCTGTTCGTGGGCATACAAGCCATCGCCCAGCAACGGATGCCCGATGGACAGCATATGCACGCGCAGTTGATGTGAGCGGCCGGTGATCGGTGTCAGCTCAACCCGGCACCAGTCGCCGCAACGCTCCAGGACTTTCCAGAAGGTCAGCGCGTTCTTGCCGAACTCGTGGTCCACCACGTGCCGTGGCTTGGTCGGTGGGTCGTAGCGCAAGGGCAAGTCGATGCTGCCGCTGTCCAGTTCCGGTTGGCCCCAGCACAGTGCGGTGTAGGCCTTTTCGGTTTCCCGGTCATGAAACTGGCGGGACAGTTCACGGTGGGTATCCGCGTCTCGGGCCAGCAGGATGATCCCGGACGTTTCCCAGTCCAGGCGATGGACGATACGGGCTTCGGGGTAGCCGTTTTCCTGCAGGCGGGTGATCAGGCAGTCCTTGTTGTCGTCGGCGCGACCGGGCACCGAGAGCAGCAGGGTAGGCTTGTTCACCACCAGGACAGCAGCGTCCTGATGAAGGATATGGACATTGGACAACGGCATTAAAACAGCCTCGTAACAAACGCCAACGGCGGCTCGCTCACCCGGCCCCGTGAGGGGAGCCAGGTAACCGAGCCGCCGTGGCGACCGCCTTTTCGATCAACGATCAGGCAGGGTGATATTGAGTTCCAGAATCGAGCAGCTGCCGTCATTTTCCAGGGCGACATGCACGTCATCGTTACCGATGTTGACGTACTTGCGGATCACTTCCACCAGTTCCTTCTGCAGGGCTGGGAGGTAATCCGGGGTGCTGCGTTGGCCGCGTTCGTGCGCCACGATGATCTGTAGACGCTCTTTCGCTACCGACGCGGTACTTGGCTTTTTGTTGGCGCGAAAGAAGTCGAGAAATTTCATTGTTTAGTTGCCTCCAAAGATACGCTCGAAGAATCCCTTCTTCTTAACATCGAGGAAGCGATGTTCCACGGTCTTGCCCAGCAAGCGATCTACCGCATCGCTGTACGCCTGGCCGGCGTCGCTCTGGTCGTCAAGAATCACCGGCACACCTTGGTTGGATGCCTTCAGGACGGCCTGGGATTCCGGGATCACACCCAGCAGGGTCACGGCGAGGATTTCCTTCACGTCTTCAACGCCAAGCATTTCGCCATTGCTGACGCGCTCAGGGTTGTAGCGGGTCAGCAGCAGGTGTTCCTTGATCGGATCTTCACCTTTCTCGGCGCGCTGGGACTTGCTGGCCAGCAGGCCGAGCATGCGGTCCGAGTCACGTACCGAGGAGACTTCAGGGTTGGTCACGACGATGGCTTCGTCGGCGAAGTACATCGCCAGGTGAGCACCGGTCTCGATACCCGCCGGGGAATCGCACACCACGTATTCGAAGGTTTCCTTCAGTTCGGCGAGGACCTTGCCCACGCCTTCCTTGGTCAGCGCGTCTTTGTCGCGGGTCTGGCTGGCGGCCAGTACATACAAGTTCTCAAGGCGCTTGTCCTTGATCAGGGCCTGTTGCAGGTTGGCTTCGCCATTGACGACGTTGACGAAGTCGTAAACCACGCGGCGTTCACAGCCCATGATCAGGTCGAGGTTACGCAAGCCGACGTCGAAGTCGACGATAACTGTCTTGTGGCCGCGCAGAGCGAGGCCGGTACCGATAGCGGCGCTGGTGGTGGTCTTACCCACACCACCCTTGCCGGATGTAACCACGAGAATCTTGGCCAAGGTGTTTCACCCCTAAGGAAAAAGGACTTTTTAGTCCCTGAAAAACATCTCTTGTCACTCGCTGCAGGCGGGCAGCTCTTGTAGGAGAAAGCACGGTTTGCCTGGGCAAACCCCACCTTAAAAATATTCCTACACAAGTTTTGCCGTTTTCGCTGTGCTATCAGAGTCCAGAGATGCTTGGAAAATGCGGCAGTATCCGTTAAAGACGAACGATGTTCAACACATCGCCCGACAGGCTGACTTGTACCCCGGCCCCCCACAGCGGATCGCGGCGCAAATCTTCCGAAACCTTGTACTGGCCTGCGATGGACACTAGCTCAGCGGTCAACTGCTGGCAAAAAATACGGGCCTTGGTGTCACCTTTTATGCCGGCCAGGGCACGACCACGCATGGGGCCGTATACATGGATGTTTCCATCGGCGAGAAGTTCCGCCCCCGGGCTGACCGGGGCGATGACGACAAGGTCGCCACCCTGGGCGTAAATCTGCTGCCCGCCCCGTACGGGAGAGGTGATGATCTTTGTCGGCTTGATCGTCGGCTCCGGCGGTTTCTCCGGTTTTTTCTTCTCTTCGCCGACCAACGGGTCGAGCGGACGCTCGCGGGCACCCGACGGCGGCAGTACTGGCAGTTCAATGGCGATTGCCGCGGCGATGTCTTCGATACGGCTGGCACGGATCGCCAGGGTGCGCAGGCCATGCTGGCGGCACACGCGCATCAGCCCGGGCAGGTCGACCGCGCCCTGGCCGGCCGGGAGCTTGTCCAGGGCCAGCACCAGCGGTGCATTGTTGAAGAAGTTCGGCGCCAGGGCGACCTTGGCGGCGAGCTGGCGGTCCAGGGCATCAAGGTCGTTGCGGGCCAGTTCCAGCACGGTAATGGCGAGCATGCTGCCTTTCAACTGGAACACGGGATCTTGGTCTAGCGGTTCGGTTTGGCTCATGGTCGGCAAAGCGGCTTGTCACGAAAAGTGTCGAGACTTATAACGAGAACATCCGCTAGCCGCAAGCCGGGTCGAACCGTTGTAGAATGCGCGGCCGTTGTCTTTACCGGAATCTTGAATGGATCGCCCGCGTTTTCGAGCTGTATTTTTTCATCCGCGCTTCTGGCTGTTATGGCTGGGGCTGGGTTTGCTGTGGCTGATTGTGCAGTTGCCGTACCGGGCTTTACTGGGGATTGGCCGTGCCTTGGGGGCGGGAATGTACCGGGTGGCCGGTGAACGTCGACGTATCGCCGCACGAAACCTGGAACTGTGCTTCCCGGAAAAGTCCGCTAAAGAGCGTAAACATTTGCTCAAGGAAAACTTTGCCTCCACCGGCATCGCGTTCTTCGAGATGGCCATGAGCTGGTGGTGGTCCAAGCCGCGCCTGGCGCGCCTGGCCCATGTCGAAGGGCTGGAGCACCTCAAGCAGGCGCAACTGGAAGGCAAGGGCGTGATCCTCATGGCCCTGCATTTCACCACCCTGGAAATCGGCGCCGCCTTGCTCGGGCAGAAGCACACCATCGACGGCATGTACCGCGAGCACGGCAACCCCTTGTTCGATTTCGTCCAGCGCCGTGGCCGCGAGCGGCACAACCTCGACTCCCTGGCCGTAGAGCGCGAAGACGTGCGCGGCATGCTCAAGCTGCTGCGGGCCGGTCGTGCGATTTGGTACGCACCGGACCAGGACTACGGCGCCAAGCAAAGTATCTTCGTGCCATTGTTCGGCATTCAGGCCGCCACCGTGACCGCCACCAGCAAGTTCGCCCGCCTGGGCAAGGCTCTGGTGGTGCCGTTCACCCAGGAACGCCTGGCCGACGGCAGCGGTTATCGCCTGGTGATCCATCCGCCGCTGACCGACTTCCCCGGTGAAACCGACGAGATCGATTGCCTGCGCATCAACCAGTGGGTCGAAGCCTCCGTGCGCGAATGCCCCGAGCAATACCTGTGGACGCACCGCCGCTTCAAGAGCCGGCCGCCAGGTGAACCTAAACTGTATGAAAAACGTCGCCGTTGATCTGAAGTCCCCAAGCACCATGGAGTGATGCAATGCGCCCAGCTGAACCGGTCACAGGCTTGATTCTTTCCGGCGGCGGGGCGCGGGCCGCCTATCAGGTGGGGGTACTGGCGGCGATAGCCGAGCTGTTGCCGCCGGGCGCGGCCAATCCGTTTCCGGTGATTGTCGGCACCTCGGCCGGGGCGATCAATGCGGTGAGCCTGGCCAGTGGCGCCATGGACTTTACCGCCGCCATCCAGCGCCTGACCGCCTTCTGGCAGGGCTTTCGCAGCCACCTGGTGCTGCGCAGCGACTGGCCCGGGGTGATCAGCCAGGCGAGTCGATTCCTTATCCACAGCCTGCTGGGGATGGGGGCGCAGGTGCCAGTGGCGCTGCTCAACAGTTCGCCGCTGCGGGACTTGTTGCGCGACAAACTGCACCTGGAAGGCATCGAGCAGTCGATCCGCGAGAAGCACCTTCACGCCGTGGCGGTGACCGCGTTCGGATACGAGTCCGGGCAAGCCGTGACCTTCTATCAGGGCGGCGGCACCATCGATGCCTGGTTGCGGCATCGGCGCATCGGCATTCCCACCCAATTGACCGTTGAACACTTGCTGGCCAGCTCGGCGATTCCGTTGCTGTTTGCGCCGGTCAAACTCGACCAGGAATATTTTGGTGACGGGGCGGTGCGCCAGTCGGCACCGATCAGTCCTGCGTTGCACCTGGGCGCCAGCCGCGTGCTGGTGGTGGGGGTCAGTGGCAACCCGCGCGGCAACGATCCATCGAACCCGGCGCGCACCTTCACCGGCCAGGAGCCGACGTTGGCGCAGATCGGCGGGCACATGCTCAACAGCACGTTCATCGACAGCCTGGAAAGCGATATCGAATTGCTCGAGCGCCTGAACCAGTTCAGCCACGTGTTGCCGGCCAACGCGGCGATACAAGGTTTGGCACCAGTGGAAGTATTGGTGATCGCTCCCAGTCAGCCAATCGACGAAATCGCGGCACGTCACCGCCAGGAATTGCCGGCGGCGTTGCGCCTGTTTCTGCGCGGGCCGGGGGCGACCAAAACCAGTGGCGCGGGTGTGCTCAGCTACCTGCTGTTCGAGGCGGGGTATTGCAGCGAATTGATCGAATTGGGAAGGCGGGATGCGCTGGCCAAGCGCGAAGAGTTGCAGCGGTTTCTAGGCCTGACACCGGACTGAATGTGGGAGCGGGCTTGTGTGGGAGCGGGCTTGCTCGCGAATGCGGTGTGTCAGTCGCCAGATGTATTGACTGACCCACCGCATTCGCGAGCAAGCCCGCTCCCACATAAACCCGATTCCACAGGGGATAGGCGGTGTGGTTAGAAGTGGTACTTCACCAACAAACTCGCAGTGTCCTGGTTGGTCTCGAACGCGCCGCTGTCCTGGATCCCGTACTTGTTCTTCCAGTAGTCGTATTCGATACCGACATACAACTGCTTCTCGCCCCAATGCAACGCCTTGCCCAGGTCATATTTGATCTGCGGGTTGAAGTGCAGGTTGGCGTGGTAAGTGCCGCGGGCGTTCTTGTCGTTATCCACCACCCAGTCCATGAAGCCGTCGATCAGCACATTGGAGTTGCCCACCGGGATCGTGTACGACCACACCGGTGTGATCTGCCATACGCCGTCACCCGGGCGATTGCCTTCGGTCTGGCGCTGGTAGAAGTTCAGCTGGAAGTAGTCGAAACCAGGGATTGCCAGGTCGAAGCCCGGGCCGAGCAAGTACGACTCGTTGTCGCCTTCGCCGAACTCGTAAGTGAACGCCAGCAACACGTCCTTGATCGGGCCGAACGACAAGTCTTTGTCGAAGATCTTGCCGAACGACAAGCGTGGGCTGAACTCGCCGTAGTAAGTACTCGGGCCGACATTGCCGTCTTCCTTGCCGTTGTAAAAGATGCGGTCGAGGAAGAAGAAGTTGTCGCCGTACTTCCACGCATCGGCGTGTTCGAAGGTCACGGTTTGCTGGATCTGCGGGTTAACAGTGAAGTTCTTGCCCCACAGATAAGTCAGGCTGTTGTTCTGCCACTGCAGCAGATCACCGGCCATGGCCTGGCCCCCGGCCAGCAGGGATCCTGCCAGCATCAGGCTGTTCACGGTACGTTTCATTCGGTTGCTCCCGAGGTAAAGGTTTCTGGTTTTTTTTCTATGCGGACGCTCTGGTGTGGCGTCTTTTGGCTTGCCGCAAAAATCGTCTGTTCGGTCAGCTTTGATGCTTTTAGCAAGAGCTGCGCCAAGGTGTTTAAAAAGCCAAAAAATCCCCGTCGGCTGTGATGAACACAGTCGAATTCGGAGAGTTTTTGCACACGTTGGCTGCGGACGTGGGGCCCGGATAAGTTGGCCTTGCAGTCAGCTTTTACATTCGCTGTTTTTTTTTGAGTCGATTTGAGCGGGCGCCGAGAATACTGACTCCCAGGCCTGTGCTCAAGTGCGCCGTTAAAGAGCGCGCGGGGCGAGAATGGGGCACGGCGCGTGGCCGGCCCCGGGTGAATGGCGTACATGGTGTGTTCCCTGATCGTTATTGTTTTTGTTGTGACGCAGGAATCAATGTGGGTGTGCGTGAGCGCTTGGGGCAGCGCGTTCGGCGCCACCCAGGATGTTGAATAACAGGTTCAGCGACAGCGCGCTGATCGTGGCCATGGCGATGCCGCTGTGAGTGATCGGGCTCATCCATAGCGGCAGCTGTGCAAAGAATTCGGGACGTACCACCGGGATCAATCCCATGCCGATACTCACCGCCACCAGCAACTGGTTACGACGGTCGGCAATGTCGGCTTCCTGGAGGATCTTGATCCCGGTGGCTGCCACCATGCCGAACATGGCAATCGCCGCGCCGCCCAGCACTGCGGGTGGAATCGACGCTACCAAAAAGGCGGCCTTGGGCAGCAGGCTCAGCACAATCAGGAACGCGCCGGCCACGATCGTCACCGAACGGCAGCGCACGCCGGTCATCTGCACCAGGCCGATGTTCTGCGCGAACGAGGAGTGGGTGAAGGTGTTGAAGAACCCGGCAAAAAACGATGCGCCGGCGTCACACAACAGGCCACGGCGGAGCATTTTCGGCGTGACTTCCTGGCCGGTGATCTTGCCCAGGGCGAGGAACATCCCGGTGGACTCGACGAAGATGATCACCACCACCAGGCACATCGACAGGATCGGCGCCAACTCGAACTTGGGCATGCCGAAATGCAGTGGCGTCACCACTTGCACCCACGGGGCGCGCGCCAGGCCGCTGAGGTCGACCATGCCGATCATCCCGCACAGCCCGTAGCCGAGGGCCATGCCGATCAGCACCGAGATATTCACCCAGAAGCCGCGCATGAAACGGTTGATCAGCAGGATGGTGGCCAGCACCAGCGCGGCAATCGCCAGGTAAATCGGTGAGCCAAACGTGGACGCCGCTGCGCCACCGCCGGCCCAATTGACCGCGACGGGAAACAGCGAAAGACCAATGGCGGTGATCACGGTACCGGTCACCAGCGGTGGAAAGAAGCGCACGACCTTGGACATGAACGGCGCGATCACCATGCCGAAAAAACCGGCGGCGATGGTCGCACCGAAGATCCCCTGCAGACCGATGCCGGGCATGCCGGCCATGGCCACCATGCTGCCGACAGCGGCGAAACTGGCGCCCATCATCACCGGCATACGAATGCCTACCGGGCCGATACCGAAGGACTGGACCATGGTTGCGATGCCCGCCACCAGCAGGTCGGCGTTGATCAGGAAGGCGATTTCTTCACGGCTCAGGCCCGCAGCCTGGCCGATGATCAAAGGCACGGCGACGGCGCCACCGTACATCAGCAAGACGTGTTGCAGGCCTACCAGAATCAGTTGCAAGAGGGGCAGCCGCACCATGGCGGGCGCGGCAGGAGTCTGCGTTTCTAGCTGGGACATGCAACACCTCGGATCTTTTTATTGTTGTGTTGTTCGGCATTCAATTGCCGGGTGGAACTCATTCGTCAAAGCACACCGCAGATCCCATGTGGGAGCGGGCTTGCTCGCGAACGCGGTGGTTCAGTCACCTGAAGTGTTGAATGACACACCGCATTCGCGAGCAAGCCCGCTCCCACACTAGTGCTGCGTTAATCAGTCAGTTGGTACGCGCCCCCTGAGTGATCCAGGTGCCAATCAAGTCCCGTTCCTGCTGGGTCATCTGGGTGATATTGCCCAGCGGCATGATCTGGCTGGCCACGGCCTGTGCCTGGATGCGCGGGGCCATTTGCTGGATCTGCTGCGGCGTATCAAACATCACCCCGGCCGGTGCGGTGCTGAACAGCGGGCTTGTCGGCTTGGCCGAATGGCACACCGCGCAGCGCTCCTGGATCACCCCGTGGACCTTGTCAAAATCAATCGAGGCCTGGGCCGGTGCTGCTTCGGCAGGTGCCGGTGCAGGTGCCGCTGGAGCAGCCGGTTTAAGCCCGCCACCCAACGCCGTTTCCGGCAGTGGCTGGTATTCGATGGCCGCAGGAGCCTTGGCCACATCCGGTGCAGTCGCCACCGGTTTTGGGCCGGTCACGTAGGCCAGGCAAATCATCGCCAGTGCGCCCACCGGCAAGGTCCAGGCGTATTTCTGGCTGTTGTGACGGGTGTTGAAGTAGTGACGCACCAACACGGCCGCTACCGCGATGCCCGCCAGGATCAGCCAGTTGTATTGGCTGCCGTAGGTGCTCGGGAAGTGGTTGCTGATCATGATGAACAGCACCGGCAAGGTGAAGTAGTTGTTATGACGCGAACGCAGCAAACCCTTGGCCGGCAGTGCCGGGTCGGGCGTGCGGTTTTCGGCGATGGCCGCCACCAGCGCACGCTGGGCCGGCATGATGATGCGGAACACGTTGCCCACCATGATGGTGCCGATCACGGCGCCCACATGCAGGTACGCACCACGACCGCTGAACACCTTGCTGAAGCCGTACGCGGCGGCAATCAACAGCACGAACAGGATCAGGCCGAGCAGGGCGGGGCGCTTGCCCAGTGCCGAGTCGCAGAGAAAGGAGTAGATGAACCAGCCGGCCAGCAGCGAGCCGAGGCCCAGCAACACACCTTCCGGACCGCTGAGGCTGCTGCCCGGGGCCAGCAGGTACAAGGTCGGGTTGGCGTAGAACACCACGCACAGCAGCGCGATGCCGGACATCCAGGTGAAGTAGGCTTCCCATTTGAACCAGTGCAGGTTGTCCGGCATGGTCGGTGGGGCCAGTTTGTATTTTTCCAGGTGGTAGATACCGCCACCGTGGATCGCCCACAAGTCACCGGCGAGGCCGTCCTTGGGGTTCACGCGGTTGAGGTTGTTTTCCAGCCAGACGAAGTAGAACGAAGCGCCGATCCAGGCGACGCCAGTGATCATGTGAACCCAGCGCACGCTCAGGTTCAGCCATTCCATCAAATGTGCTTCCACAGTCTTTACCTCTCGCCTGTCACTCTGTCGTCGAGTGATCAGACCTTCTCTTATTGGTGGGGGGCGAGGATCAACCGCTCATCCTCTTTAAAAAAATGCTCATCGCAGTTATTGCCTGTGCCACTGCGATCAACCACCAGGAAGTCATCCCGCTTTTCGATCGTCAGCACCGGGTGGTGCCAGACGCCGCGATGGTAATTAATGCCCTGCCTGCCGTTGGTAACGAAGGCGCGGACCAAGCCCGATACAGGTTCATCGCCAAGTGGCGCGACCACGATCAGAAAGGGGTTGCCGAGCAGCGGGATGAAAGCCTGGCTGCCCAGCGGGTGTCGTTCCAGCATGCACACGGTCAGCGGCATGTCCTGCGCGTCGGCGCGGAAGATGCTGATGATCGCGTTATCTTCTGGCGTGGCGGTTTCAACCGTCGCCAGTTTATGAAAGCGCATGGTCGACCCGTTGTTGATCATGAAGTGATCGCTGCCATCGGTTTCGATAACGTCTCCGAAAGGGGCGAAGGCTTCTTTGGTCAGGGGTTCGATCATCAGTGTGCGCATGGCTGTCTTCTTATCCGGATTCTGTGTTGTTTGCTTTTGTGGCGAGGGAGCTTGCTCCCGCTGGACTGCGTAGCAGTCCCATTTCCTGGGGCCGCTTCGCGACCCAACGGGAGCAAGCTCCCTCGCCACAGGTTCACCGCTTACTTCGAGACCTTACCGAGAACCCGCAGGCGGCTCACACCACCATCCGGGAACACATTCAGACGAATGTGGGTGATCGGGCCCAGCGCCTTGATCTGCTCGGAAAACGTGTGTTCAGCGTGCATTTCCAGTTTCTGCGCCGGCAGCAGTTCGCGCCAGAACAGCGATTGGGTTTCGATCTGGCTGTCGGTGCCGCCCTTCACGAATGCGCCCTGGATCGAGCAAGTGTCCGGGTAGTTGCCCTTGAAGTGCAGGGTGTCGACCACGATCTTCTCGATCTCGCCCGGGTGGCCCAGTGCGACGATCACCCAGTCATTGCCCGGCGTACGACGACGTGCGGTTTCCCAGCCGTCGCCCATGTTGATGCCACGGCCCGGGTTGAGGATGTTGCTCATGCGCCCGAAGTGTTCATCGGAGCAGGCCAGTGCGCGGCCGCCGTTCAATGCAGCAGCCAGGTCCACCTGTTCGTTGTCGCCCACCGCCGACCAGTCGCGGAACGGAATGCCGTACACACGCAGACGGGCCACGCCACCATCCGGGTAGATGTTGAAACGCAGGTGGCTGAAGGCCTGGTCGTTGTTGATCTCGTGGAAGTGATGGCTGTTGCCTTGCAGCTCCACCGCCGACAGCACTTCAACCCATTGGGTGTTGTCATCCGGCTCGCCGCTCGCGAGGAAGCAGGCTTCCAGGGACGCCGATGGCGGGAAGTTGCCGGTGAAGAATGAAGTGTCGATGTCCACGCCTTTGATCGAACCCGGTACGCCCAGGCGGATAACTGCGCTGTCGTAGCCTTCGAAGCGCTTGCGGCGCGACTCCCAGCCGTCCATCCACTTGCCGTTGTCATCGAAAACGCCCTCCTTCCACACGGCCGGGGTCGGCTGGAACAGGCGGTTGGCGTCGGCGAACCAGTCATCGGTGACAGAGATGATCTTGGTGCCCAGGCGGGCGTCGGCCAGGTTGACGAACTTTTCGAAAGGTACGGGTTGCGCTTTCATTCTTCTTGTCTGCCTTAAAGTAAGTGGCTTGGGATGCTCGCCAGGCCCTGGGCGTTCATGAACCGCTCGGGCCAGGTCTGCTAAAGGGTCAGTAATCGGAACAACGCGATTTTATTGATCTCGGCCAGCGCACATTTGAACTCGGCTTCCACCGAGTTGTGAATGCGCGTTTCAAACGCGGCAAGGATCTGGTGCCGGTTGCTGCCTTTTACCGCCATGATGAAGGGAAACTTGAACTTGGCCTTGTAGCCATCGTTCAGCTCGGTGAAGCGCGAAAACTCGTCGCTCGAGCATTGGTGAATACCGGCGCCAGCCTGTTCATTAGTGCTGGCTTCGGTCAACTGGCCCTGGACGGCCGCTTTGCCCGCCAGGTCCGGGTGAGCGTTGATCAGGGCCAGTTGACTGGTGTGATCGGCGCTCAACAGGATGTCGCTCATGCGCTGGTGCAGGGTTTCGATCTCGTCGATCGAAGCGTCCTGGCCCAGGTCGAAGGCCTTTTCGGCCACCCATGGCGAATGTTCGTAGATGTCGGCGAAGGCTGCGACGAATTCGTCGCGGCTCAGGCTCGACGGTTTCAGGGTTTGGAACGCGGTCATTTGGCGGCTCCCTTGAAAGGGTGTACGTCATGCCAGTGACGGGCGATGTCGACGCGGCGGGTGAACCACACCTGATCATGGCCCTTGGCGTATTCGATAAACCGCTTGAGGGCGGCCAGGCGCGCCGGGCGGCCGATCAGGCGGCAGTGCAAGCCGATGGAGAGCATTTTCGGTGCGTCCGCGCCTTCGGCATACAGCACGTCGAAGGCGTCTTTCAGGTATTCGAAAAAGTCGTCGCCCTTGTTGAAACCCTGGACCTGGGTGAAGCGCATGTCATTGGTGTCCAGGGTGTAGGGGATCACCAGGTGCGGCTTGCCGGTCGGGTTGTTGGGTTCCCAGTAGGGCAGGTCGTCGTCATAGGTGTCGCAGTCATAGAGGAAGCCGCCTTCCTCCATCACCAGCCGCCGGGTGTTGGGGCCGGTGCGCCCGGTGTACCAGCCCAGTGGGCGCTCGCCGGTGAGTTCGGTGAGGATGCGGATCGCTTCGAGCATGTGCTCGCGTTCCTGGGCCTCATCCATGTATTGGTAGTCGATCCAGCGGTAGCCGTGGCTGCAGATCTCGTGGCCGGCGGCGACCATCGCGCGGATCACATCCGGGTGGCGCTGGGCGGCCATGGCCACGGCGAAGATGGTCAGCGGGATATCGAATTCCTTGAACAACTTGAGGATGCGCCACACGCCGGCACGGCTGCCGTATTCGTACAGCGACTCCATGCTCATGTTGCGCTCGCCTTGCAGCGGTTGCGCCGAGACCATCTCGGACAGGAAGGCTTCCGACTCTTTGTCGCCGTGCAGGATGTTGCGCTCACCACCTTCTTCGTAGTTGAGTACGAACGACAGGGCGATACGGGCCTTGCCCGGCCAGTGTGGGTGAGGAGGGTTACTGCCGTAACCGATCAGGTCGCGTGGGTAGTCAGCGCTCACTGCAGTCTTCCTTCTTGTTCGTGGTAGCGGTGTGTGTGGCGGCCGGGCAGCGGAAAGACTGGGTGGCGTCACAATGATGACTGATTGTATACAACTTAGTGTGCACTTTGTAAGCCTGTATTTCTGCATTTTTTCCGCAGGGTCTTTGCAGAATAGCACTGCAAGAAACCTGCCTGACTGGTCAGCTAAATTGAAAAAAACCTCATTCACTGTAGGAGCGAGCTTGCTCGCGAAAAACCTGAGAGCGCCTCGTTAACCCTGAAGCGCTGCGTTATCGTTAACGATCTTCGCGAGCAAGCTCGCTCCTACAGTATCGGCGTCAGCAACGGAACGCAGGCTTGTTGAATTTATTGTGTACAATTTTTTTGAAAAGTGTCTTAATCAGCCATCGCCGACTTTTTCAGTGACCTGAAAAGGTGCGGTCTTTCACTTTTTACTGACTTCGGGAGGCGCGCAGACGCTATGGGACGTTTGACCACACACGTATTGGACGCCGCGCATGGCTGCCCTGGCAGCGCAATCAAGGTTGAGTTGTACCGTGTCGAGGGCGCACAGCTTGAGCTGGTCGCCAGCACCCTGACCAACAGCGACGGCCGCTGCGATGCACCCCTGCTGCAAGGCGATGACTACCGCAGCGGTGTCTATCAGTTGCAGTTCAGCGCCGGTGATTACTACCGCGCCCGCGGTGTGCAACTGCCCGAACCTGCATTTCTCGATGTGGTGGTGCTGCGCTTCGGCATCAGCGCCGAACAGGATCACTACCACGTGCCTTTGCTGATTTCGCCTTACAGCTACTCCACCTATCGCGGTAGCTGAGTCGTCACCGCGCTTCACACCCCCAAAGCTCTTCGTTGGTTTTTCGCCCGCTCACACTGCGGGCTTTTTTTCGCCTGCTGATTGCACCATAAAGGCGGCCCCGATCGTCAGTGCGATCGGGGCTGGATCTTCAGCGGCTCAATAGCGACGCAGCGCCGGCGCCTGTGAACAAGCCCGCACTGATCCGGTTGAACCAGCTCTGGCCCCTGCCGCTGCGCAGGTAGCGCGCGGCACCATGGGCGCCGAGGCCGTAGGCCAGTTTGCACAGCAGGTCGAGCACGGTCCAGGTGGCGATCATGATCAGCAACTGCGGCAAAAAGGCCTGCTGGGCACTGAGGAATTGCGGCAGGAAGGCGGCGAAAAACAGGATGTCCTTCGGGTTGCTGGCGCCCAGCACAAAGGCCCGGCCAAACAGCGCACGAAATCGCGGGGTGGCGGCCACTTGCGGTACGTCGGCGACGTGGGCCGGTTGCCGGGATTGCTGCCAGCTCTGCCAGGCGAGGTAGAACAGGTACAGCGCGCCGACGATCTTCAGGGCGCTGAACAGCTGTTCCGAGGCCAGCAACAACGCACCCAAACCCAGCGCCGAGGCGCTCAGCAGGCAGATGGAAGCAATCACCCCGCCGAGAAAGGCCGGGTACGAACGGCGCAGGCCGTAGTTCAGGCTGTTGCTGATCATCAGCAAGGACAGGGGGCCGGGGATCAGGATCACCACCAGCGCAGC
The DNA here is from genome assembly GCF_013386835.1 of Pseudomonas sp. IPO3774. Lineage (NCBI taxonomy): Bacteria > Pseudomonadati > Pseudomonadota > Gammaproteobacteria > Pseudomonadales > Pseudomonadaceae > Pseudomonas > Pseudomonas sp. IPO3774. The sequence goes on along the minus strand of NZ_JACAQY010000027.1, from coordinate 72,287 downwards.
GCCGCTGAACAGCAGCCAGGTTTCCAGACTCATTGCATTCCTCCATTCGTACAAAAGCCCCACCCGACGGGGTGAGGCAGGGTCAAGCGGGTTGGCCTACAGGAACGCGAACTTGGCGATGAAGATCGCGCAAAGCACCCACAGGCTGATGGAAATTTCCTTGTGTTTACCCGTGCCGGCCTTCAGCGCCACGTAGGTGATGAAACCCAGGGCGATGCCGTCGGCCACCGAGAAGGTCAGGGGCATCATGATGGCCGTGACGATCGCCGGAATGCTGTCGGTGGCGTCGTCCCAATTGATATGGGCCATGCCGCTCATCATCAGCATCGCCACATAAATCAACGCGCCGGCGGTGGCATAGGCCGGAATCATGCCAGCCAGCGGGGCAAAAAACATCGCTGCGATAAACAACACGCCAACCGTAACCGCCGTCAGCCCGGTGCGGCCACCGGCGGCAACCCCGGCGGCGCTTTCCACGTAACTGGTGACTGGCGGCACGCCGACCATGGCGCCGAACACGCTGGAGGCGCTGTCGGCTTTCAGGGCGCGGGAGAGGTTTTCGATCTTGCCGTCGGCATTCACCAGGCCTGCGCGCTGGGCCACGCCCATCAGGGTGCCGGCGGTGTCGAACATGTGCACAAACAGGAAGGCGAACACCACGCTGATCATGCTGACGTTGAACACGCCCATCACGTCCATGGCCATCCAGGTCGGTGCCAGGCTTGGCGGAGTGGCCATGATTCCGTGGTACTCCACCAGGCCCAGGCCCCAACCGGCGAGGGTCACGGCGATGATGCTGATCAGGATCGCGCCGAATACCCGGTGGTAGCTGAGGATCGCAATCAACAGGAAGCAGATGGCCGCCAGCAATGGGGCGGGTTCATGCAGGGAGCCGAGCTTGATCAGGGTGGCCGGGCTTTGCACGATGATGCCGGCGGTTTTCAGGCCGATCACCCCGAGAAACAATCCGACGCCGGCGCCCATGGCATGGCGCAGGCTCACCGGAATGCTGTTGAGCAGCCACTCGCGAATGCGTGAGAGCGTCAGGATCATGAACAACACACCGGAGATAAACACCGCACCCAGTGCCGTCTCCCAGTTGTAGCCCATGGTCCCGACCACGGTGTAGGTGAAAAACGCGTTCAGGCCCATGCCCGGCGCCAGGCCTACTGGCCAGTTGGCGTACAGGCCCATCAGCAGGCAACCCAGCGCGGCGGCGATGCAGGTGGCGACAAACGCCGCGCCGTGATCGATGCCGGCGTCGGCCATGATGTTGGGGTTGACGAAGATGATGTAGGCCATGGTGATAAAGGTCGTGAGGCCAGCGATCAGCTCGGTCTTCACTGTGGTGCCATGCAAGCGGAGTTTGAACAGGCGTTCCAGCCAACCGTTGTGGGTTGGCGAGAGGTCGAGCGTAGGGGCTTCGGATTTGCGGCTTTCCACAGCAAGTACTCCTCAAGAGTTTTATTGTTATTTCCAGCGCCGGACACATGAGTGGGCAGCAGCGCTTTGAGGTACCAGCGGGTTTTGTTGACCAATAGGTCAGGAACTCGCACGAAGCGAATTATGCTTTTGTATACAAATAAAGCAAATAATGTTTTCTATTTTGTGTGCGAAAGGGGATGAAAGGCAATTCAGGATTGGCCACTGAGAGCCTTGTTTACCGCCAGCCAGCCTTCTACCGCCGTCTCGCCTGCCTCGGCAAACGCCCGTTGCAGCAGCTTTACCTGTTCGCGCCGCAGCGATTGTTCGAAACGCCGGCCTTCCTCGGTCAACTCCAGCAGGCGCTTACGCTTGTCGGTCTCGGACGCCACGCTGTCCACCAGGTGCATTTCCTGCAGTTGGCGCAACGGCATGTTCAGCGCCTGTTTGCTCACGCCGAGCAGTTCCAGCAGCTCCTTGACGCTCAAGGCCGGGTAGCGCGCGATAAAAAACACGATGCGTTGATGCACCCGGCTCAAGCCGCGGCGCTCCAGCATTTCGTCAGCCTTGGCGGTGAACGCCTGGTAGCCGAAGAAGAAGGCTTCCATGGCGGTTTGCTGGCTGGTCTGGTTTTTAAGGTCAAGCATATTGACGTATCTGCCCAAGTCGTCGTAATTTCGGTCAAGCAGTTTGACGTATTTTCCCCAGGCTTTGCTACCGGTGACCCTTATGGCCTTCTCAGAACGTGTTTCGCGTCTTAAAAGCTCCCTGATCCGTGAAATCCTCGCGGCGGCGCAAAAGCCGCAGGTGATGTCCTTCGCCGGTGGCCTGCCGGCCGAAGTGATGCTGCCCACGCTGGATTGGGAAGGCATGCCGCTGAATATCGGCCAATACGGCATGAGCGAAGGCGAGCCACAGTTGCGTGAATTTCTGGCGGCCGAGGCGCGGGTGCTGGGTATTGCCTGCGATGCGCGCCAGGTCATGGTGGTCAGCGGCTCCCAGCAAACCCTGGACCTGGCGGCCAAGCTGTACATCGACAAGGGCACCAAAATCCTCCTGGAAGGCCCGACTTACCTTGCGGCATTGCAGATTTTCCAACTGTTCGGCGCCGATTGCCTGACCGTACAGCTTGAGGCGGACGGTCCGGACCTCAGAGCCTTGCGCAGCAGCCTTGAGCAGCATCGCCCGTCCTTCGTCTACCTGATCCCGACGTTCCAGAACCCTTCGGCGGTGCGCTACAGCGATGCCAAGCGCGAGGCCGTCGCCGCGTTGCTGGACGAGTTTGGCGTAACCCTGATCGAAGACGAACCCTACCGCGAACTGACCTTCGACGGCGGCAGCGCACAACCCATCGTCAGTCGGCTGAAAAAGGCCAGCTGGATCTACACCGGCACCGTATCCAAGACCTTGTTGCCCGGCCTGCGGGTCGGCTACCTGATCGCCAGTCCGGACCTGTTCCCGCACTTGCTCAAACTCAAGCAGTCAGCCGACCTGCACACCAACCGCGTTGGCCAGTGGCAGGCGATGCAATGGATCGGCACCGAGAAATACCAGCATCACCTGGTAGAGTTGCGCAGCTTTTACCGAGGCCGGCGCGACGCTTTCCAGACTGCACTGGCGCGGCATTTCAGCGACCTGGCCGACTGGCAAATACCCCAGGGCGGATTATTCTTCTGGCTGACCTTGAAACAGCCGCTCGATACCCGCACCTTGTTGGCACCTGCGCTCGACCAGGACATCGCGTTCATGCCCGGTGAACCGTTCTTTTCCGAGCCGGACAATCATCACGGTCACCTGCGGCTCAATTTCAGCCATATCGACCCGGCGCGCTTGGACGAAGGTCTCAAGCGTCTCGCTGCGGTGGTCCGTCAAGCACAGCACGCGCAAGCGGCATAGGGGAGCCTCCATGTACAAGGTCTACGGCGATTACAAATCGGGCAACTGCTACAAAGTCAAACTCATGCTCAGCCTGTTGGGCATCGACTATGAGTGGATCGATGTCGACATCCTGAAGGGCGACACCCAGACCGCGGAGTTCCTGGCCAAGAACCCCAACGGCAAGATCCCGGTGCTGGAGCTGGAAGACGGCACCTGCCTGTGGGAGTCCAATGCGATTCTCAACTTCCTGGCCGATGGCAGCGAGTTCCTGCCCAGCGAACCGCGCCTGCGCACCCAGGTTCTGCAGTGGCAGTTTTTCGAGCAGTACAGCCACGAGCCGTACATCGCGGTGGCGCGGTTTATCCAGTTTTACCTGGGGCTGCCGGAAGATCGCCTGGAGGAATACAAGAAGCTGCACAAGGGCGGATACAAGGCCCTGAAGGTGATGGAGCGCCAGTTGCAGTTGACGCCGTATCTGGTGGGCGACCAATTCTCGATTGCCGACGTGGCGCTGTATGCCTACACCCATGTGGCGGATGAAGGTGGCTTTGACCTTAGCGCCTATCCAGGCGTGCAGGCGTGGTTGAAGCGCGTGGCCAGCCATCCCAAGCATGTGCCGATGCTGGGCTGAAATGCGGTAATGTGGGAGCGGGCTTGCTCGCGAAGGCGGTGTACCAGTCAGCACATGTATTGGCTGACCCACCGCCTTCGCGAGCAAGCCCGCTCCCACATTTAGTTTTGCGGTGCGCCAGGTAATTCTTCACTGAGCAACTCAAAACAGCGCTGCGCCGCTGGGCTCAACGGCTGTCCACTGCGACTGATCAACCCGATCTCCCGGTTCACCCCCGGATGATCAATGGTAATCCGCTTCAACCCCTCCAGACTGTCCGCCGCCGATTCCGGCAACACACTGATCCCCAAGCCCTGCCGCACCAACGCCAACACGGTCGACATGTAGTTGGCCTCCATCCCCGCGAGCATCGTCAGGCGTGTTTCATCGAACAACGCGTCCACCTGTTCCCGCACGCTGCTGTCGCGGCCGGTGAGGATGATCGGCTGGTCGGCCAGTTGCTCCAGGCTCAACTTTGCAAAACGAGTCAGCGGATGATCCAGCGGCACGAACGCACATAACCGATCATTCAGCACCGGCACAAACGCCAGTCCATGACTCAGCCGCGCCCGCACACCAATACCGAAATCCACCTCGCCCGAACGCACTTGCGCATGAATGCGGTGAGCAACCAGGTCATGCAAGCGCACCTCGATCCCGGCAAAACGCTCGCGAAACAGGCGCAGGGCGGGAGGCAACGCGCCGGCGCACACGGAGGGCAGGGCGGCGATGGTCACCACGCCTCGTCGTAGCGCTGCCAGGTCACGGGAGCCGGTGACGATGTTGTCCAGGTCCAGCAGCAATTTCTCCATCGGCCCGCGTGCATCCAGGCCGGCGGCGGTGATGCTGACGTGGCGCGGGCTGCGGTCGAGCAGCGCGACGCCCAGCCACTCTTCAAGTTGCTGCACCTGCACGGTCAGCGCCGAGGGCGACAAATGCAGTTCGTTGGCGGCCTTGGTAAAGCTGCCCGTGCGGGCAACGGCGAGAAACGCCTGGATATGCTGGATCGAATTTTTCATTTTTATTTTGCTCGAGCGTTTTGTTTTTTCGAATGTGGAGTGCCGAATATTCCAATTTACAAAGCCTAACGCGATTCCAATACTCCAGGGAAAACAATAACCGGCCGAAAACGCCGTTCTGGAGCTACCCCATGCTCGCTACCCTGGGTGTCATCACCATCCTGTGCCTGCTCACTGCCGTCATGAGCAAACGCCTGTCGCCACTGGTGGCCCTGATCGCCTTGCCGATCATCGCCGCGCTGCTGGGCGGTTTCGGCCTGCAAACCAGCGCCTTCATCATCACCGGCATCAAGAACGTCGCCCCCGTGGTGGGGATGTTTGTGTTCGCGATCCTGTTCTTCGGGATCATGACCGATGCCGGCATGCTGGATCCAATCATTGATCGCATCCTGCGCACGGTAGGGACGCGTCCTACAAGGATTGTCGTCGGTACCGCGACCCTGGCCCTGCTGGTGCACCTCGACGGCTCCGGCGCGGTGACCTTCCTGGTGACGGTGCCGGCGATGCTGCCGCTGTACACGCGGCTGGGAATTGATAAACGCATCCTCGCGTGTGTGGCGGCGATGGCGGCCGGGGTCAACTTCCTGCCGTGGACCGGCCCGGTACTGCGTTCCTCGGCGGCGCTGCACGTGCCGGTGGCGGACTTGTTCCAGCCGCTGATCCCGGTGCAGATCGTCGGCCTGGTCTTTGTATTCGCCTGCGCCTGGTGGCTGGGCCACCGGGAAGAAAAACGCCTGGGCCTGGGCGCTGGTTCCAGCGTGGACGCCGTGCCGCAACGGGTGCTCAGCGACGATGACATTGCCCTGCGTCGCCCGCGGCTGTTCTGGGTCAACCTGGTCCTGACGGTACTGGTGATGGTGGTGATGATCGCCGGTTGGGTCGACCCGGTGGTGATGTTCATGCTCGGCACGGTGGTGGCGCTGTGCATCAACTACCCGAACGTCGACGCCCAGCGCGCGCGGATCGACGCCCACGCAAAAACCGCCCTGACCATGGCCAGCATCCTGCTCGCTGCCGGTGTGTTCACCGGCATCATGCAAGGCACCGGCATGCTCAAGGCCATCGCCGAAGTGGCGGTGGCGCAGATTCCGGCGGGCCACGGCAAGTTGATCCCGGCGGTGGTGGGCTTCCTGTCGATGCCGCTGAGCATGCTGTTTGACCCGGATTCCTACTACTTCGGCGTGATGCCGGTGATCGCCGAAGTCGGCAAGGCCTTGGGCGTCGACCCGCTGCAAGTGGCCCAGGCCTCGTTGCTGGGCGTGCACACCACCGGCTTTCCGGTCAGCCCGTTGACGCCGGCGACCTTCCTGTTGGTGGGCCTGTGCAAGATCGAATTGGCCGATCACCAGCGCTTCACCATCCCCTTTCTGTTTGCCGCGTCGGTGTTGATGACCCTGACGGCTTTGCTCCTGGGAGTGATTTGAAATGAAAACCTTGCGCATCGGTTCCGGCGCCGGCTACTCCGGCGACCGTATCGAACCTGCGGTGGAATTGGCCGAACAGGGCGACCTGGATTACCTGGTCTTCGAATGCCTGGCCGAACGCACCATCGCCCTGGCGCAACAGGCGCGGATCAGCGATCCACAAGGCGGTTACGACCCGCTGTTGAGTGAGCGCATGCGCCGCGTGCTGCCCTTTGTCGGCCAGCCCGACGGGCGCCGACGCCTGCGGGTAATCACCAATATGGGCGCGGCCAATCCGGTGGCGGCGGCGGTTGAAGTGCGGCGGATTGCCAGTGAACTGGGGCTTAACCTCAAGGTGCTGGCGGTGGTTGGCGACGACGTGCTTGAGACCTTGCGTGCCCAGCCGGAGCAGTTGCTCGACAACGGTCAGACCCTTGGCTCGTTGGGCGAGCGATTGATTTCCGCGAACGCCTATTTGGGCGCCGACGGCATTATCGACGCCTTGCGCGCCGAGGCCGACGTGGTGATCACCGGCCGGGTGGCAGACCCTTCGTTGTTCCTGGCGCCGCAGATGTTCGAATTCGGCTGGGCTGCGGATGATTGGCAACGGCTGGGGCGCGGCACGCTGGTGGGGCATTTACTGGAATGTGCGGGGCAGGTCAGCGGTGGCTACTTTGCCGATCCGGGTTTCAAGGATGTGGACGACCTGGCACGCCTGGGCTTTCCACTGGCCGAGATTGACGCAGACGGCGAGGCCTTGATTACCAAGGTCGCAGGTTCCGGTGGGCGGGTCAGCCGTGCCACGTGCACCGAACAATTGATCTACGAAGTGCACGACCCGGCGGCCTACCTCACACCGGACGTGTGCGCGGATTTTTCCCTGGTGGCGTTTACCGAAGAAGCCGTGGACCGGGTGCGTGCCCACGGCGCGAGCGGACGGCCACGTCCCGAAGCGTTGAAAGTCAGCGTCGGTTATCTGGACGGCTGGATCGGTGAGGGGCAGATTTCCTACGGTGGCCCGGGCGCGGTCGCTCGTGCGCAACTGGCTCGCGATGTGGTCCTGAAACGCTTGGAGTTGACCGGTGTGCGCATGCAGGACGTGCGTGCCGAATTGATCGGCGTCGACTCCCTGCACGGCCCGCGCAGCACGGTTGAACCGTGGGAAGTGCGCTTGCGCATAGCCGCCCGCTGCGCAGAACGCAGCGAGGCGGTGCGTGTCGGCAATGAAGTGGAAACTCTCTACACCAACGGCCCGTCCGGCGGCGGTGGCGCCAGCAAGAGCCTGCGCCAGGTGGTGGCGGTGGCCTCGTTGCTGCTGCCTCGTCACGCGGTCAACCCGAGGATCGAAGCATGAAGCTGCACACCCTGGCCCACTCCCGAACGGGAGACAAGGGCGACACCTCGAACATCTCGATCATCGCGTATCGGTCCGAGGACTATCCGCTGCTCTGCGAGCAACTCACGGCTGAGGTGGTAGCGGCGTTTTTTGCGCCGTTACTGGAGGCGGGAGCTGCACCGGTGCGGCGTTATGAACTGCCCAATGTGCAGGCACTGAACTTCGTGTTGCCGGGGATCCTGCGGGGCGGGGTGACGCGGTCGCTGGCGCTGGACGCCCATGGCAAGTGCCTGGGCTCAGCATTGCTGGATCTTGAATTGGCAATACCAAACTAATGTGGGAGCGGGCTTGCTCGCGAAGGCGGAGTATCAGCCACTACGTCTGTGGCTGATACTCCGCCTTCGCGAGCAAGCCCGCTCCAACACTGGATCCTCGCTGTTTGTCAGACCGCCGCAAACCGCTTGTCGAGGTAATCGATGATCACCTTGGAGTCGTACATCCAGGTGGTCTGGCCGTTCTCTTCGATGCGCAGGCATGGCACCTTGATCTTGCCGCCTTGCTCCAGCAGGGTCTGGCGGTCCTGCTCGTTGTTCTTCGCATCCTTCAAGGCCACCGGCACGTTCAGGCGGTGCAGGGTGCGGCGGGTCTTCACGCAGAACGGGCAGGCGTGGAATTGATACAGGGTCAGGTCCTTGGCCGCTGCGTTCACCTGCGCCTGTTGTTCGGCAGGGCGCTGCTTTTTGCGCGGACGGGTCAGGAAGTCGCCGGCGATGATGACGTGGCCGAGGCCCACTCGAAGTGCTTTGACGAACATGGCTGAAACCTCTTGCCCTAGACTTAAGGGGGCGCAGCTTACCTGATTTTTCACAGGCGAAAAAAAACCGGCGATGAACGCCGGTTTTTCCAGGTGCCGCGTATTACTTGATCAGGCTGAGAAACTCGCTGCGGGTCGCCGCATTTTCGCGGAACTCACCCAGCATCACCGACGTGATCATCGACGAATTCTGCTTCTCCACACCGCGCATCATCATGCACATGTGCTTGGCCTCGATCACCACTGCAACGCCCAGGGCGCCGGTGACCTGCTGGACCGCATCGGCGATCTGGCGGCTGAGGTTTTCCTGGATCTGCAGGCGGCGGGCATACATATCGACGATACGCGCGACCTTCGACAGGCCCAGCACTTTGCCGCTCGGGATATACGCGACGTGAGCCTTGCCGATAAACGGCAGCAGGTGGTGTTCGCACAGCGAGTACAACTCGATGTCCTTGACCAGCACCATTTCGCTGTTGTCAGAGCTGAACAAGGCACCGTTGGTGACTTCTTCGAGGGTCTGTTCATAACCGCGGCAGAGATACTGCATGGCCTTGGCGGCACGTTTTGGCGTGTCGAGCAGGCCCTCGCGGGAAACGTCCTCGCCGAGTTGGCCGAGAATCGCGGTGTAATTCTGTTCCAGGGACATGAAACTACCTAGTGGGATTTTCGCAAAGGGCAAGGGTACGGCGGCCAACACATCGCTGCAAGCCTGACGATGGCACTTGTTACTCGTCGCGGCCTTCCATCATGGTGCGCTTGAGCATCACATACACCGCGCCAGCGCCGCCGTGACGTGGCTGGCATGAGGTAAAACCCAGCACCTGGGAGTGCTGGCGCAACCAGGTGTTGACGTGGCTTTTGATCATCGGCCGCTTGCCATCCAGGCGCACGGCCTTGCCGTGGGTGACGCGCACGCAGCGGATTTCGAATTTGGTGGCTTCGGCGAGGAACGCCCAGAGGGTTTCGCGGGCTTTTTCGACGGTCATGCCGTGCAGGTCGAGACTGCCCTCGAACGGGATCTGGCCGACCTTGAGCTTGCGCATCTGGCTTTCCTGCACGCCGTCGCGGGCCCACATCAACTCGTCTTCGGGACCTACATCGATAACGAATTGATCCGACAGGCCGTCCACGGTGGTGGCGTCCGTGCGCACGGTCGCGGCCTGGCGCAGCTTGGCGATCTGGGCGCGATCGGTCTTGGGTTTGCCGGTGTCGGCGCGATCATGCTTGATCGGCTTGACGCCGCGCAGCTCGTTCTTGAATAGGGAAAAATCGTCGTCTTGCATGTCAGCCTCCGCGAAGGGCGGGCAGTTTACCTAATCGCGGCGGCTTGATGCGCAACAAACGCTATCTGTACGCCATCAGTCGTGCTTTTTCATCAGGTGCGAAGCGATGTTCAGTGACAGCGGTTGGCGCATGCGCCGACGGCAACGGCGCCACAGCCATACGCCGAACCACAGCACCAGCAGGCCGATGACCAAGAGTATTGCAGAACCGCCAGGGCTGGCATTCAGCTCGCCCAGGGCCGGTGAGTGTCCAACCAAACCAGCGCCGCCAGCAATTGCCAGTAGTACGCCACCTATCGCCAACAGCGCGGCAAAGCCGGCGCCGATGCGCAGACGCCAGTTGCTCGGGCCCTTGGGGCGCAAGCGACGAGCATCAAAACCATCGGATATCTTCATTCCGACCTTTCCTCCAGGGTATCGGCCCTTCGACCGGAAGATACACAGGTTGTTCCGGGTACAGAGGCAATTGCAGCAAATGACAGGTATTTGCGGATGAGCGGGCGGCTACCCGCTCATCGAAGGTCGATCAGATCAGATCTTTGGTCAAGGCGAGGGTGGCGAAGTTGTCAGCCATGATGGCCATTTCAGTCTGCTGCACGTGGTCGGCGCTGAGAATGCCGCCCTTGTAAGGCAGGTCGCGGGTGGCGCAGGCGTCTTCCACCAGGGTGCAGCGAAAGCCCAGGTTTTTTGCCGCACGCACCGTGGTGCTGACGCTGGAGTGGCTCATGAAGCCGCAGACGATCAGGTCCAGGGAACCGAGGTCTTGCAGGTGTTTCTCCAGGCCGGTGCCGTGGAAGGCGCTGGGCAGCAGCTTGCCGATGATGGTTTCGTCGGCCTGTGGCTCAAGGCCAGGAATGAACTCCCCGCGCTCGCCCTGAGGGTCAAACAACCCGCCGACAGTGCCCAGGTGGCGCACATGCACGATCGGGCGCCCGGCGTTGCGCGCGGCAGCCGCCAGTTGCTTGATATTTTCGACAGCAGCGTCCATGCCCGAGAGGGCGAGGGGACCACTGAGGTATTCCTTCTGGGCGTCGATGATCACGAGGGTCGCATGGTTCAGGTTCGCCGCTGCGTAACCACGACCGCTGAGTTGAAACATCGTCTTTGGAACGGACATTCTGGGGCTCCTGTGAGTGGGGCTTTTGTGACATTGTCCTCTGGCTGAGCGCTTCTGTGAATCGCTACCATCGTAAGGTACGCCGTTGTTGGCGTGCAGCGATGTCAATAGGGCACTACGTTTAGGCAAAAACCACGTTTAAGATGAAATCCGACGTGCGGCAAAGGGTTTTTTCGTACATCGTCGGTACAGCTTAAGACTGTTAGAATCGCCGGTCGTTTTTTCCAGGAGCTTGCCCCCGTGATCACTTCCCGCCTGCGCACCTTGCGCGACCACATCCGATGGGCCGTCAGCCGTTTCCATGGGGAAGACCTGTTTTTTGGCCATGGCACCGACAACGCCTGGGACGAAGCCCGGCAACTGGTGCTCGGCGCCTTGCACCTGCCATGGGAAATTGCCGACAGTTACCTGGATTGCAACCTGGAAGAAGAGGAAATCTCCCACGTGCAACGGTTGCTGCACCGCCGTATCCACGAGCGTGTGCCGACCGCTTACCTGTTGAAGGAAGCCTGGTTCTGCGGCATGTCGTTTATCGTCGATGAGCGTGTATTGATTCCCCGCTCACCGATTGGCGAACTGATCGAAAACCGCTTCGAACCGTGGCTGGGCACGCCGCCGGCGCGCATCCTGGACCTGTGCACCGGTTCCGGTTGCATCGGTATTGCCTGCGCCTACGAGTTCCAGGACGCCGAAGTGGTACTGGGCGACCTGTCCTTCGAAGCGCTGGAGGTGGCCAACCAGAACATCGAGCGCCATGGCGTCGATGAGCGCGTGTATACCGTTCAGGGCGACGGCTTTGATGGTTTGCCGGGCCAGCGTTTTGACCTGATCGTGTCCAACCCGCCGTATGTCGACGCCGAAGACTTTGCCGACATGCCGGATGAATACCAGCACGAGCCGGAGTTGGGCCTGGCCTGCGGTGACGACGGCTTGAACCTGGTTCGGCGGATGCTGGCCGAGGCGGCAGATCACTTGACCGAGAAGGGCTTGCTGATTGTCGAAGTGGGCAACAGCCAGGTTCACGTCGAGGCGTTGTACCCCGAAGTGGACTTCGCCTGGCTGGAGTTCCAGCGCGGCGGGCATGGCGTGTTCATGTTGACGGCCGAGCAGTGCCGGGCGCATCAGGCGGTGTTTGCCGCCAGGGTTTAACCGCTTCCAAGTGGGTAACGCGGTCAGTGTGGGAGCGGGCTTGCTCGCGAATGCGGTGGCTCAGTCAAGATATCCGGTGACTGACACACCGCATTCGCGAGCAAGCCCGCTCCCACATTTTGATCCGGTTTCAATTGATAAACCGGATTACCGATGTGTCGCAATCCAGATCAACAACCCCGCCTGAAACACGGTAAACGCCACCAGGCACGTAATCGTGAAGCGCAACCCGCTGTCTTCGCGCTTGAACTTGGTGACTTTTTCCTCTTCCTTGCGCAGTTTCACTTCCTGTTCCGCCAGGTTCTGCTCGGCCTGTTGCAGCATCTGCGCCGCTTCCAGAATCTCCACGAACTGCAGCTTTTCGGTGTTCCAGCTGTCCAGCACATCGCTGACCTTGCCCGGCTGCACGTTGCCCTTCAAATGCTGGACATCGGCGTACGCCACATCAAAGCCCTGGATACGCAGGAAGTGATCCCGGCGCAGGCGCGTGGCTTCGTTGAGGGCGTCCTTGTTGGCCAGGTCGACGCCGTCGACGCGGTAGTGCGACCACTTCTTTTTCGCCCAGGCGGCGCCCTGGGCTACCAGGAAACGGCCGATGCCGCGGTTAGCCGGCTCGATCTCCAGGCTGTTGCCCGGGCCAAAGTGCACCCGATGGGTCGCGTGATCGACCCAGATATCCAAATGGTTCTGTTCCCGGCGCACCCGCTGGCCCGGCAACTGAATGACCATGCGCAGCAGGCTGTGGTCCTTGTTGTTGCGTTCGGCCCAGCCAAACTGCACAAAGCGCAGGGGCCGCACGCCCGTGGCACGGTCGGTGGCCAAAGGGGCCAGGCGCAGCATCTTGAAGTGTTCGGCCTGCACCTCCGCCCACGGTAACGCGGCCGATGCGGCGGCCTCGGTGTCAGCCGTGGTGTCGGCGGTAGGTTCGGGTGTTGCTTCGGTGTTCGTCATTCGGCGCGATCCTGTCCAAGCTCTGCGGGCCGACAGGCTTTTTGCTGTCGACCCATGGCTTATCGGCCGTTTTGCTCAGGACTGGAGGGCAATACTCGCTTAACTGGCGCGAAGTCCGTCGATAAAGCGAACCAGGCGGGTGCCCAGTTCAGCCGCCAGCGGCAACTGCGGGTCGTTATAGGACTCCAGTTGCTGCTTCACGTTGTTGGGCACGATGCGCATCACGTGGTTCATGCCTTCGATCACCGTCAGCTCGGCGTCGGGCTTGGCCTTCTGCAATTGTTGCGCATCGGCCACGCCGACCTGCAGGTCATTGGTGCCCTGGACGATCAGCGCCGGCATGGTCAATTTGGCAAAGGCCGCCGAAGGGTCGGCGCGGAACAGGCTGATCAGATAGGGCTGCACGCTGGGGCGGAAAATGCCCTCAAGGGGGGTGGGCACATCGGCGTCCACCTGGCCGGCCTTGAGGTGATCGAGAATCTGGTTGCTGCGCAGTAACAGCGCTGGAGGCATATGGTCGGCCAGTTGCTGGCGGATCACCTGGTCCACCGGGCGCGCACTGCCCGACAGGGAGATCACCCCGGCCGGGTTGAGCTGCGGGGCGGCGAGGGCGGCCACCAGTGCACCTTCGCTGTGGCCCAGCACAATCAGCGGGCCCATACGTGGGTCGGCCTTGAGCAACTTGCCCCAGGCCACGGCGTCGGACACGTAGGCATCCAGGGTCAGGTTGCGTTCATCGGGGGTGGCGGCAAGGCTGGCGGCCACGCCGCGCTTGTCGTAGCGCACGCTGGCGATGTTGTGCCTGGCCAGCACCCAGGCCAGGCGCTTGAGGCTGTCGTTGCGTGCGCCGTCGGCGCTGTTGCCGTTGCGGTCGGTGGGCCCGGAGCCGGCGATGATCAGCACCACCGGCACCGGCTTGTCGGATTTGGGCAACAACAGCGAACCAAACAGCTCGCCACTGCCGGTGTCCAGGCTGATGGGCCGTTGCAGCACGACAGGGGAGGCGGCGAAGCCAAGGCTGGAAAACAGAGTGAGGGTCAAAAGCAGAACTCGCAGCATCATCGCGCCATCATGAGGAAGGTGCCGGTTGGACCAACGTCTACCGGTAAGGTTTCGAGGATGAACTAGTCGGTTAGCCTGCGTATACTGGCCGCCTTAAGTTATTACGGTTGACTTGATTCAACTGATTTCACGGAGCGCCCTGCATGTCCGGCAATACCTACGGCAAGCTGTTCACTGTTACCACCGCGGGCGAAAGCCATGGCCCGGCGTTGGTCGCCATTGTCGACGGCTGCCCGCCGGGCCTCGAGTTGTCCCTGGAAGACCTGCAGCGTGACCTCGACCGCCGCAAGCCCGGCACCAGCCGCCACACCACCCAGCGCCAGGAAGCCGACGAAGTCGAAATCCTCTCCGGCGTGTTCGAAGGCCGCACCACCGGCTGCGCCATCGGCCTGCTGATTCGCAACACCGACCAGAAGTCCAAGGACTACTCGGCGATCAAGGACCTGTTCCGCCCGGCCCACGCCGACTACACCTACCACCACAAATACGGCGAGCGCGACTACCGTGGCGGTGGCCGCAGCTCGGCGCGGGAAACCGCGATGCGTGTGGCGGCCGGTGCGATTGCGAAGAAGTTCCTGGCGACCCAGGGCATCGTGATCCGCGGCTACATGAGCCAGCTGGGCCCGATCGAAATCCCGTTCAAGACCTGGGACAGCGTCGAAGACAACGCTTTCTTCTGCCCAGACCCGGATAAAGTGCCGGAGCTGGAAGCCTATATGGACCAGTTGCGCCGCGACCAGGATTCCGTCGGCGCCAAGATCACCGTGGTTGCCGAAGGCGTGATGCCGGGCCTGGGCGAGCCGATCTTCGACCGCCTCGATGCCGAACTGGCCCACGCGCTGATGAGCATCAACGCGGTCAAGGGCGTGGAAATCGGCGCCGGGTTCGATTGTGTGGCCCAGCGTGGCACCGAGCACCGTGACGAGCTGACCCCGGAAGGTTTCCTCAGCAACAACGCCGGCGGCATTCTCGGCGGCATTTCCTCCGGCCAGCCGATCGTTGCGCACCTGGCCCTCAAGCCGACGTCCAGCATCACCACGCCAGGCCGTTCGATCGATGTGCACGGCAACCCGGTGGACGTGATCACCAAGGGCCGTCACGACCCTTGCGTCGGCATCCGCGCCACGCCGATTGCCGAAGCGATGATGGCCATCGTATTGATGGACCACCTGCTGCGCCATCGTGGGCAAAACGCCGACGTAAAAGTCAGTACTCCGGTATTGGGCCAGCTGTGACCGTGTGTGGCGAGCGAGCTTGCTCGCGCTGGGCTGCGCAGCGGCCCCAAAGCCTGCAATCCGGTAGTACCTGGAGAACTGCGGCGCTTCCATGGGGGCCGCTTCACGACCCAGCGCGAGCAGGCTCGCTCGCCACAAGTCACTTATGCTGACGCAAGCCCTTCCATACTGGCGACTCTCCAGCTTCTACCTGTTCTATTTCGCCCTGCTGGGGGCGACGGCGCCGTTTCTGGCGCTGTACTTCGATCACCTTGGGTTCTCCAGCGCGCGCATCGGCGAGCTGGTGGCCATCCCCATGCTGATGCGCTGCGTGGCACCCAACCTGTGGGGCTGGCTGGGGGACTACACCGGCCGGCGCCTGGCCATCGTGCGCTTTGGCGCGGTGTGCACCCTGGTGAGTTTCTCGTTGATCTTTGTCAGCAAGACTTACGCCTGGCTGGCGCTGGTGATGGCCTTGCACGCGTTCTTCTGGCACGCGGTCCTGCCGCAGTTTGAAGTCATCACCCTCGCGCACCTGCAAGGCCAGACCTCGCGCTACAGCCAGGTGCGGTTGTGGGGCTCCATCGGGTTTATCCTCACCGTGGTGATCATGGGCCGCTTGTTCGACTGGCTGAGCCTGGATATCTACCCGGTGGTGGTCGTGGTGATCATGGCCGGCATCATCGGCGCGAGCCTCTGGGTGCCGAATGCGCAGCCGCCGGCCCAGGGCAACCGCCTGGCCGGTGACGGCTTTTTGCGGCAACTGCGCAGCCCCGGCGTCCTCGCGTTTTATGCCTGCGTGGCGCTGATGCAAATGAGCCACGGCCCGTACTACACCTTCCTCACCCTGCACCTTGAACACCTCGGTTACAGCCGTGGCGTGATCGGCATGTTGTGGGCGCTGGGCGTGGTGGCGGAAGTCTTGATGTTCCTGGCCATGAGCCGGATTCTCACGCGCTTTTCGGTACGCCGGGTATTGATGGCGAGTTTCCTGCTGGCCGCACTGCGCTGGTTGCTGCTGGGCTCGTTTGCCGAATTCTTCTGGGTGCTGTTGCTGGCGCAGGTGATGCACGCGGCGACCTTCGGCAGCTTCCACGCGGCGGCCATCCAGTTCGTGCAACGCAGCTTTGGTGCTCGCCAGCAAGGGCAGGGCCAGGCACTGTATGCGGCACTGGCCGGTACCGGCGGTGCGCTGGGTGCACTCTATTCAGGTTACAGCTGGAACCTGCTGGGGCCGACCCTGACCTTCAGCATTGCCAGCATCGCGGCCCTGGCCGCCGCCCTAATCATTGGCATTCGATTGCAAGAGGAGCGGCCATGAGCGGCTCCCGTGACAGAGGAAGAGTTTGATGAGCTATCTCGCGGTTTACCACGTCTGCACCCCCGACACCCCGAACAAGGTCCTGACTCACCAGGACGATATCGCCTCGACCCTGGCCGAGCTGGGTGTGGGGTTCGATCGCTGGCAGGCGGCTACCCGACTTGAGCCCGGGGCCAGCGAGGTTGAGATTATCGCGGCCTACCAGGCGCCCATCGACAAGCTGATGACCGAGCGCGGCTACACCACCGTTGATGTGCTCCGCGTCAGCAACGATCACCCGCAGAAAGCCCAATTGCGCGCCGAGCGACTCGACGAACACCGCATGGCTCAAGACCACGTGCGTTTTTTCGTAGCGGGTCGTGGGCTGTTTACCTTGCACATCGAAGATTATGTGTACGCGGTGTTCTGCGAGAAAAACGACCTGATCTTGGTGCCGAGCGGCATCCCGCACTGGTTTGATATGGGGGAGAACCCGCACTTTGTGGCGATCCGCCTGTTCAGTGACCCTGAAGGGCTGGCGGTCATGCTGACCGGCGACGCGATCGCCGAGGGTTTTCCTCGGCTTGATGACTAAGTTCGTCCGGCAATGCCTCCTGAACAGGGGGCATTTTTTTAACTTCAATTCCTTCAGGTTGGAAATCGCTGTAGGAATAAACTTGAAAGTTTGTGGGTAACAGCTGTTTATCGTTGACCTTACTTGTTACTTCCACTCTTTGTGTAACTCTCTCTGGTCTCAATATTTATTCGCCTGTCAATAGGAGTAATCCGACTTCGGGCGTTACAAGACCTATATGAAGAGAGAGGCCTGCATGAGCGGTTCGGAGCCACAGGAACAACCGTCCACGCAAACGGACAGCGCGCCGGTTGCCAACCGCAAGGCGCGTGCGATGTTGTCGGGTAAACCCTTGACCCCAAAGGAACGGGAAATCCTGCATTGGGCGGTCGAGGGCAAGACGGTGTGGGAAATCAGCAGGATTCGCTCCATCTCCCAGGCCACGGTGAAGTTTCACCTGCGCAACATCTACGGCAAGTTGCAGGTGACTAACCGGGTCCAGGCCGTGAACGAGGCGGTGAAACAGGGATTGTGCAAATAAAAAAAGGCCGTGGTGCGCAACGGCACCACGACCTGTTCGGGTCCTGCATGACGGTCAAGCCGAATGGTAGGTCGGCAGGGCAAAGCGGTTCTGGCTTTGCAGCATCGAAATCTGTGGCAGGTCGCTGGCTTGTTCAGCCAGGTCGCGGCGAATGGCGCTGATGACCCACGTCAGTTGGTCGGCCGTGTGCAGTTGCTGATAAGAGATCGAACGTTTGATCTGCTTGCCTTCGCTGTTACGCAAGGTCAGCAGGATGCCGCCATCAGGACGCGCCTGGGTGGTGACGTCGAAATTGGAGAACACAGAAGAAAATTTATCTTGGATCAGGCTCATGTCTATCAGCTCCGTTAGCTCATGTTTTGCAGCGTGGAGTGATAGGTGCAGTGATTGTGCCAGTACTGAATATCTTAAAAAATCTTTATAAATCAATCAGTTATAAAATTTTAAGATTTCCAGTTTCGTGCAATTTGCATGAATGGCCATCGTGCATCCTGCATTTTGCGGGGTTTTGCCAAGTGTTTCACAGCTGGCACGCAAGGCAGGTCTTCCATAGTGACCACCTGGCGGTGCGCAAAATTCCTTTTCCTTTCGGGATACAAAACTTTTCAAATCCTGCGTGTACAGCCGAAGAACGGCTGGCGTATTTTCCTGCAAGGCATTCGGCGCGGGTCTTACAGTGCGATGGGTGCCTTGAGGGTCATACGAACAATAAGAAAAAGGACGTTCCCGCCATGAACCACCCGCCAAGTGACATGATCACCTGGGGCATGATGCTGCGTAAGGTGCCCACCATTGTCCGTGCACTGCCGCGCCTGGTGCGCGGAATCCGCGTTGCCAACATCACCGATCCCGACCAGCCGTGCGGCCTGGGCTGGACCTTTGAACAAGCCACCCAACGCAACCCCGACGGCGCCGCGCTGCTGTATGGCGACACGGTGCTGAGCTACCGCCAGGCCAACCAGCAGGCCAACCGCATGGCTCACTACCTGCAGCAGCAGGGGATCGGCAAGGGCGACGTGGTGGCGTTGTTTATCGAGAACCGCCCCGAGTTGTTGCTCAGCGTACTGGCCGTGGCCAAGGTGGGCGGCATTTGCGCGATGCTCAATACCTCGCAAACCCAGTCGGCGCTGGTACATAGCCTCAACCTGGTGGCACCGGCGGCCATCGTGGTGGGAGCCGAGTTGGTAGGGGCCTACGAGGCCGTGCGCAGCCAGGTGGCCATCGAGGCGGATAAAACCTGGTTTATTGCCGATCAGCAGCACAGCCATGTGCCGCCGGATTACGTCGACCTGATGGCTGTCAGCGCCGACGGCCCGGTGGAAAACCCCGCCAGCACCCAGCAGATTTTTTTCAACGACCCTTGCTTCTATATCTACACCTCCGGCACCACCGGCTTGCCCAAGGCCGGCATTTTCAAACACGGCCGCTGGATGAAGTCCTCGGCCAGTTTCGGCACCATCGCCCTGGATATGGGGCCCGAGGATGTCGTCTATTGCACCTTGCCGCTGTATCACGCCACTGGCCTGTGCGTGTGCTGGGGTTCGGCGATTGCCGGGGCGTCGGGGTTCGCGATTCGCCGCAAGTTCAGCGCCAGCCAGTTCTGGGACGATGTGCGCAAATTCAATGCGACCACCCTGGGTTATGTCGGCGAGCTGTGCCGCTACCTGATCGACCAGCCTGCCCATGGGCGCGACCTGGACAACCGGGTGACGAAGATGATCGGCAACGGCCTGCGCCCTGGGGTTTGGGCTGAGTTCAAGCAGCGCTTTGGCGTTGATCATATCTGCGAGCTGTACGCCGCCAGTGACGGCAACATCGGCTTCACCAATGTGCTGAACTTCGACAACACCATCGGCTTTTCCCTGATGCACTGGGCACTGGTGGACTACGCCCATGACAGCTGTGAGCCGATTCGCGGCGCCGACGGTTTCATGCGCGAAGTGCCCAAGGGGGGCCAGGGGCTGCTGCTGGCCAGGATCGATGACAAGGCACCGTTCGACGGCTACACCGACCCCGAGAAGAACCGCAAGGTGGTGCTCAGCGACGTGTTCGAGAAGGGCGACCGTTATTTCAACACCGGCGACCTGTTGCGCAATATCGGCTTCGGCCACGCCCAATTCGTTGACCGGCTGGGGGACACCTACCGCTGGAAAGGTGAAAACGTCTCCACCACCGAAGTCGAGAACATCTTCCTGCAGCACCCGCAGATCTCCGAAGTGGTGGCCTACGGCGTGGAGATTGAAAACACCAACGGCCGCGCGGGCATGGCGGCCATTACGCCTGCCGAATCCCTGGCTTCCCTGGACATGCGCGAGTTGCTGACCTTCGCCCACGGGCAATTGCCCGCGTATGCGGTGCCGTTGTTCCTGCGGATCAAGGTGAAGATGGAAACCACGGGCACCTTCAAATACCAGAAGGTGAAACTCAAGGAGGAAGCGTTCGACCCGGGCAAGGCCGGTGATGATCCGATCTTTGCCTGGCTGCCTGGGTCGGACAGTTATGTGCCGGTCACCGGGCAACTGTTGGCGGATATCCAGGCGGGCAAGTTCCGTTATTGATTCTGCCTATCGCCGCTTTTGGGAAAAAAGGCATGACAGTGGGGAACTCCATCGCGAGACTGGGCGCCTTATGAAACACCAGACAAGGAGCCCCACATGTCAGACCAAGCCAAACAAATGACCGAAGATGAAGCCGCCGAATTTGCCGAGCAGGTGTTCGACGTGGCGCGCAAGGGCGATGCCGCGATGCTGGCTGCGTTGCTGGCCAAGGGCTTGCCGCCGAACCTGCGCAACCACAATGGCGATACGCTGTTGATGCTGTCGGCCTACCATGGTCATGTGGACGCGGTGAAAGTGCTGCTGGAATTCAAGGCCGACCCCCAGATTGCCAACGACAAGAACCAACTGCCGATTGCCGGCGCGGCGTTCAAGGGCAACCTGCCGGTGGTCAAGGCGTTGATCGAAGGCGGAGCGTTGGTCGAAGGCGCATCCTCTGATGGTCGCACCGCCTTGATGATGGCGGCGATGTTCAACCGTACCGAAATGGTGGACTACCTGATCAGCCAGGGCGCCAATCCCAAGGCCACCGATGCCCAGGGCGTGACCGCGCTGGCAGCCGCGCAGACCATGGGGGCGGTGGATACGGCGGCGCAGTTGCAAAAACTGGTGTAGGCTTTGCGCCCTCAAAATCAGCCCCGCCACAGGACCACCCCATGAAAACCGCACTCGTCGAACTCATCAGCAAAATCAGCTCCGGCTGCATGAGCGAACCCGAGATCGCCAAGGTGGCGGACGAGGCGGCCCAGGCCTACGCCGATCCTGAAGCCTTCCTGGCCGCCAACCCCGACATCAACTACGACGACACTTTCCCGATTCCCCTGGGCGAGTGGATCGTTGTCGGCAGCCTGCCCGACACCGTGCTGTTCCAGGCCGACACCTACCTGGACCTGTTCGCCCAGATCGTCGCCTCCTTTGGCCCCGGCGTGGCGTTCAACCTCAAGCCCAAGCAACTGGCCAAGACCGAAGCCCTGACCGCGCTGAACCGCATCCAGGTCCAGATGAGCGCCCTCAACCCGGAGAACGGCGGCTACGTGCTGATGAACTTCAGCCAGTTGCTGGACGACGAGATCCAGGCTGTGCTGGTCTACGGCAACGACGTGCCACGGGTGCTGGAGTTGTGTGCCGAAACCGGCATAAAGGGCGAACCATCGCTGGAAGCCCTGCGGGTTGCGGTACACGTCTGAAATAAAACGGAACCCCCGGCCACGGCTGACTATCCTAAGCAGGCAAGCCCTCACTTAGGAGCGACACCATGGGTTCCACTTTTAATGGTCTGATCGGGTTGATCATCCTCGCGCTGGATATCTGGGCGATCATCAACGTGTTCAAAAGCGGCGCGAGTACCGGCGCCAAAGTGTTGTGGATCCTGTTGATCCTGCTGCTGCCGGTACTGGGCTTGATCATCTGGGCGATCGCCGGGCCGCGCGGTAACGTGCGGATCTGATCCAAACAACGCTATCCAGAGCGGGCACAGTAAGTGTGGGAGCGGGCTTGCTCGCGAATACGGTGTAACAGTCACCTGATGTATCGACTGATTTACCGTATTCGCGAGCAAGCCCGCTCCCACATCTGTTTCCGTACGCCCGTTATTGTGTTTCGAGATATTCGCTGTACAAAATTTTCACATTCCATCCAAGACAATTCGCCGGCTATTTCCCCTGTCGAGTGCTCTAAAACGAGTGCCCACCTACTGCAGGAGTGAGTAATCAATGGCGTTGCCGGCGTTGATCGGGCACCATTTGCGCCATTGCGTTCACCGTCTACCCCAGCCTGCCTGGGCGAGGGCGGGGCGCCGCTGTATTCATTCGCAACTTAAACTTCCAATGGGTCCTAAAACGACATGGCAAACCCGGACGCCCTGAATCAGCAGCGAGCTTCTAATCGCTTGCTGCAACCGACCGTCAAATCCCATCTGGCGTACACGCTGCTTTGTGCCTTGATCATGATGGTGATGTTCTCCCTGCTGCGCCTGGCGCTGCTGGTCTACAACCGCGAGATGATCCTCGACACACCGGCCTCGACTTTCCTTGAAGCGTTCGCCAACGGCCTGCGCCTGGATATCCGCCTGGTGATGTACGTGCTGGTGCCGTTGCTGCTGGCGTTGTTCAGCGTACGGGCCATGGCGGCGCGCGGGTTCTTCCGCTTGTGGCTGACGGTCGCGTCCAGCATCGCGCTGTTCCTGGGTCTGATGGAGATGGACTTCTACCGCGAGTTCCACCAGCGCCTCAACGGCCTGGTCTTCCAGTACGTGAAGGAAGACCCGAAAACCGTGATGAGCATGCTCTGGTACGGTTTCCCGGTGGTGCGCTACCTGCTGGCCTGGGCCGTGGGTACGCTGATCCTGAGCATCGCCTTCAAAGGCGCCGACCGTGCAACGCGCCCACGCGGCCCGTTCAGCGGTGGCAGCATCGGCACTCGCCAGGTAGCGCCGTGGTACACGCGCATCGCGGTGTTCGTGGTCTGCCTGCTGGTCGCCGTGGTCGCCATCCGTGGCACCCTGCGCCAGGGCCCGCCACTGCGTTGGGGCGACGTGTACACCACCGACTCGAACTTCGCCAACCAGTTGGGCCTCAACGGTACCTTGTCGCTGATTGCGGCGGCGAAATCGCGCTTCTCCGAGGAGCGTTCGAACATCTGGAAAGCCACCCTGGAGCAGCCGCTGGCCACCCAGACCGTGCGCGACATGCTGGTATTGCCGAGCGAGAAACTGGTCGACACCGACACCGCCGCGGTACGCCGTGACTTCACGCCGCCGGCCGAGAAGACCCTGCCGATCAAGAACGTCGTGGTTATCCTGATGGAAAGCTTCGCCGGTCACTCGGTGGGCGCCCTGGGCCGCCCGGGCAACATCACGCCGTACTTCGACAAACTGTCCAAGGAAGGCCTGCTGTTCGACCGCTTCTTCTCCAACGGCACCCACACCCACCAGGGTATGTTCGCCACCATGGCCTGCTTCCCGAACCTGCCGGGTTTCGAATACCTGATGCAGACTCCGGAAGGCAGCCACAAGCTGTCGGGCCTGCCGCAGTTGCTCAGCCATCGCGATTTCGATGACGTGTACGTCTACAACGGCGACTTCGCCTGGGATAACCAGTCGGGCTTCTTCAGCAACCAGGGCATGACCAACTTCATCGGGCGTAATGACTTCGTCAACCCGGTGTTCTCGGACCCGACCTGGGGCGTGTCCGACCAGGACATGTTCAACCGTGGCCTGGAAGAGTTGAAGGCCCGTGAAGGCGGCAAGCCGTTCTATGCGCTGCTGCAAACCCTGTCCAACCACACGCCGTACGCGTTGCCGACGCCATTGCCGGTCGAGAAGGTCACCGACCGTGGCAGCCTCAACGAGCATTTGACGGCCATGCGCTACTCCGACTGGGCCTTGGGCCAGTTCTTTGAAAAGGCCCGCAAGGAGCCGTACTTCAAGGAAACCCTGTTCGTGATCGTGGGCGACCACGGCTTCGGCAACGAGCAGCAGATCACCGAAATGGACCTGGGCCGCTTCAACGTGCCGATGCTGATGATCGCACCGGGCATGCAGGAGAAGTTCGGCGAGCGTGACCACACCGTGGGCACCCAGATCGACATCGTGCCGACCATCATGGGCCGCCTGGGCGGTGACACCCTGCACCAGTGCTGGGGCCGCGACCTGCTCAACCTGCCGGAAGGCGACAAGGGCTTTGGCGTGATCAAGCCGTCGGGCAGCGACCAGACCGTCGCCTTGCTCACCGGTGACCGGGTGCTGGTACTGCCCAAGGAAATGCCGCCGAAGTTGTGGGAATACGAACTGGGCGCCAACCCGACCGGGAAAGTGATTCCAGAGTCGCCGGACGAGGCTGCGTTGAAGCAGAAGCTCGAATCGTTCCTGCAGACCGCTACCAAGAGCCTGCTGGACAACACCGCCGGTGTAGTGGACGGCAAGCCGGACTAAATACCCGCGCATAAAAAAAGAGGCCTTTCAAGGCCTCTTTTTTTTGCACGCTGGAACGCGTTATATCTTGCCGAGCAACAACAGAATCAACAGCACTACCAACACAGTACCGAGAATACCCGATGGCCCGTAACCCCAATTGCGTGAGTGAGGGAACACTGGAAGACCGCCGACCAGCAGGAGGATCAGAATAATGATAAGAATGAGGCTCATGTTTTGTTTTCCTTATTGTCTTCTGAAAAGACCTGGTATTTAACGGATAGGCCCGACAACTGATACGGACGCCTTAATAACTCCGACCTATGTGTTTGGCAGAAAATTCCGTGTTTTTTTAAAGCTTTTCGCTAACTTGCTTATTTCCTTTAACCCCGTTGCAAATAACTGTCCTTAGTTCAAATAAATGGAACTTGGCGGGTTTCCCGCTATCCGACCCGGCCCACGGTTTGCCTGGGGCATTCAGCAGTCTGATGGTGCGTGGGTGCGGGAAAAACCTTCGCTACACTTCGGCTCACTTCTTCCGTGAACCACAAGGCTACTTTCCTATGCAAAATCGCATGATGATCACCGGCGCCGGTTCTGGCCTGGGTCGCGAAATCGCTCTGCGCTGGGCCCGCGAGGGTTGGCAGCTGGCCTTGTCGGACGTCAGCGAAGCGGGCCTGCAAGAAACCCTCAAGCTTGTACGCCAGGCCGGCGGTGACGGTTTCACCCAGCGCTGCGACGTGCGCGACTACAGCCAGCTCACCGCGTTCGCACAGGCCTGTGAGGAAAAGTTCGGTGGCATCGACGTGATCGTCAACAACGCCGGTGTCGCATCGGGCGGGTTCTTCAGCGAACTGTCCCTGGAAGACTGGGACTGGCAGATCGCGATCAACCTGATGGGCGTGGTCAAGGGCTGCAAAGCCTTCCTGCCGCTGCTGGAAAAGAGCAAGGGCCGCATCATCAACATCGCGTCCATGGCCGCCCTGATGCAGGGCCCGGCCATGAGCAACTACAACGTGGCCAAGGCCGGCGTGGTGGCGCTCTCGGAGAGCCTGCTGGTGGAACTCAAGCAACAGGAAGTCGGCGTGCATGTGGTGTGCCCATCCTTCTTCCAGACCAACCTGCTGGACTCGTTCCGCGGGCCGACGCCCGCGATGAAAGCCCAGGTGGGCAAGCTGCTGGAAAGCTCGCCGATCACCGCCGCAGAAATCGCCGACTACATCTACCAGCAAGTGGCGCAAGGGCAATTCATGATCCTGCCCCACGAGCAGGGGCGCATGGCCTGGGCACTGAAACAGAAGAACCCGCAACTGCTGTATGACGAGATGACCGTGATGGCAGACAAGATGCGGGCGAAAACCCAGTCGCAGGCGGTAAAAGGTTGAATTTCAGGTGAGCACCTGATGTGGCGAGGGAGCTTGCTGTGGCGAGGGAGCAAGCTCCCTCGCCACAGCAAGCTCCCTCGCCACAACAAGCTCTCTAGCCACAGAGAGCGCCTGCAAATTTGAACATATCGTTTGGTTCTTGGGTGTAATTCGAGATTATTCACTGCCTGTCTGTAGGGTAATTTACCCTGATGTGTAAGGCATGCCTGTTTAACCTGAAGGCCATTGATGGTGCCAGGCAGGGAGCGCATGGTCGGGGTTCGGTAACTTAAAAAGGACGAACCCCATGCTGGTATTAAGCCGCGCGGTAGGTGAAATAATTTCGGTGGGTGACCAGATCACCTTGCGCATTCTGGAAGTGAACGGCACCCAAGTGAAGCTGGGTGTGGAAGCGCCGGTGGGGGTCAATGTGCACCGGGCGGAGGTCTATCAGAAGATCCTCAGTCGCCACGGGCAGCAGGCCAACACCCATCCAGTGCCTGTGCCCAATCCTTGAGTCTCAGTCGAACAGGTGCTTGGGCACATCGTGCTTGAGCATCAACTGGCACTGCTCGCTCTCGGGGTCGAAAACAATCAGCGCCTGGCCCTTGGTCAGCGCCTGGCGTACCCGCAGCACCCGGGTTTCCAGAGGTGTGTCGTCACCATTGTCGGTGCCGTCGCGGGTCACGAAGTCTTCGATGAGGCGTGTCAGGGTGTCGACTTCAAGTGCATCGTAGGGAATCAGCATACAAGCCTCGGCTAGGGAATCCCGGCGATGCTACTGCGCCGGGATCCGAGTTGCCAGTCTCAGGTTTTTTGGCCCACCAGGCTGTCCACCGACGGCACGCGGGTATCACTCTCCATTTGTGTGTCGTGTTCGATCTGGTGACTGAACCGGTCGAGGGAGCCCTTGGCCGGCTGTGCATCGCTGGCGAACACCGGCGGGCTGAGGATGTACGCGCCCAGCAGGCGACTCAGCGCGGCGAGGCTGTCGATGTGCGTGCGCTCATAACCATGGGTGGCATCGCAACCGAATGCCAGCAGTGCGGTACGAATGTCGTGGCCGGCGGTCACCGCCGAATGCGCGTCGCTGAAGTAGTAGCGAAACAGGTCGCGACGCACCGGTAGCTCATTTTCCGCCGCCAGGCGCAGCAGGTGGCGGGACAGGTGATAGTCATACGGCCCGCCGGAATCCTGCATCGCCACACTCACCGCGTGCTCGCTGGAGTGCTGTTCGTGGGCCACCGGCGCAATGTCGATGCCGACGAACTCACTCACATCCCACGGCAATGCCGCCGCCGCACCACTGCCGGTTTCTTCGGTGATGGTGAACAGCGGGTGGCAGTCGATCAGCAGCGGCTGGCCGCTGTCGACAATCGCCTTGAGCGCCGCCAGCAGCGCGGCAACCCCGGCTTTATCGTCCAGGTGACGGGCGCTGATATGCCCGCTCTCGGTGAATTCCGGCAGCGGGTCGAAGGCGACGAAATCGCCGACGCTGATACCCAGGGAGTCACAGTCGGCGCGGGTGGCGCAGTAGGCATCCAGGCGCAGTTCGATGTGGTCCCAACTGATGGGCATTTCATCCACGGCCGTATTGAACGCGTGACCGGAGGCCATCAACGGCAACACGCTGCCACGGATCACGCCGTTATCGGTGAACAGGCTGACGCGGCTGCCTTCGGCAAAACGGCTGGACCAGCAGCCGACCGGCGCGAGGGTCAGGCGGCCATTGTCCTTGATCGCCCGCACGGCGGCGCCGATGGTGTCCAGGTGCGCGGAAACGGCGCGGTCGGGGCTGTTTTTCTGGCCCTTGAGGGTGGCGCGGATGGTGCCGCGCCGGGTCATTTCAAAGGGAATGCCCAGTTCTTCAAGGCGCTCGGCGACGTAGCGCACGATGGTGTCGGTAAACCCGGTGGGGCTGGGAATGGCGAGCATTTCCAGCAGCACTTTTTGCAGGTAAGCGAGATCCGGTTCGGGGATGGTTCGGGTCATAAAGACTCCTGATGAGTTGAGGATGATCGTTCCCACGCTCTGCGTGGGAATGCCTCATGGGACGCTCTGCGTCCTCTCTTGTGACGCGGAGCGTCACGGGCTGCGTTCCCACGCAGAGCGTGGGAACGATCATTCACGCCGTCGGTTGGCTATGCGGGAACAACAGGTCCACGAACTTTTCAGCCGTCGGCTGCGGTTCATGGTTGGCCAGCCCGGCCCGTTCGTTGGCTTCGATAAACACGTAGTCCGGTTGGTCGGCGGCCGGCACCATCAGGTCCAGGCCCACCATGGGAATGTCGAGGGCACGGGCGGCGCGCACGGCGGCGTCCACCAGGGTCGGGTGGAGGATGGCGGTGACGTCTTCCAGGCAACCGCCGGTGTGCAGGTTGGCGGTACGTCGCACCGCCAGGCGTTCGCCACGGGGCAGGATGCTGTTGTAGTCGTAGCCGGCCGCCTGCAGGGTGCGTTGGGTTTCATGGTCCAGGGGGATTTTGCTTTCGCCATCGGTGGCGGCCTGGCGTCGGCGGCTCTGGGCTTCGATCAACGCGCCAATGGAATGCTGACCATCGCCGGTGACTTCCGCCGGGCGGCGAATGGCGGCGGCGACCACTTCAAAGCCGATCACCAGAATGCGCAGGTCGAGGCCTTCGTGGAAGCTTTCCAGCAGTACACGGGTGTCGAATTGGCGGGCCGCCTCAATGGCTTTTTGCACGTCTTCAATGGTCTGCAAATCCACCGCCACACCCTGGCCTTGTTCGCCATCCAGCGGCTTGACCACAATACGCTGGTGCTCGTCGAGAAACTCCAGGTTGTCATCGGCACTGCCGGCCAATTGCTGGGCCGGAAGGTTCAGGCCTGCGGCCTTGAACACCTTGTGGGTCAGGCTCTTGTCCTGGCACAAAGTCATGCTGATGGCGCTGGTCAGGTCGCTGAGGGATTCGCGGCAGCGCACCCGGCGGCCACCGTGGCTCAGGGTAAACAAGCCGGCATCGGCATCGTCCACCTGCACGTCAATCCCGCGCCGATGGGCTTCCTCGACAATGATCCGCGCATAGGGATTGAACTCCGCCTGCGGGCCAGGGCCGAGGAACAGCGGCTGGTTGATCCCGTTCTTGCGCTTGATGGCGAAGGTGGTCAGCGCGCGAAAGCCAAGCTTGGCGTAGAGACTTTTCGCCTGGCGGTTGTCGTGCAGCACCGACAGGTCGAGGTAGCTCAGGCCACGGCTCATGAAGTGTTCGATCAAGTGGCGCACCAGCACTTCACCCACCCCGGGGCGGGTACATTGCGGGTCGACCGCCAGGCACCAGAGGCTGCAGCCGTTCTCCGGATCGTGAAAGGCCTTCTGGTGGTTCAGGCCCATCACGCTGCCGATCACCGCGCCGCTGTCTTCATCCTCGGCCAGCCAATACACCGGGCCGCCTTGATGACGTGGCGTCAGCAGTGCCGGGTCCACCGGCAACATGCCGCGCCCCTGGTACAGCTGGTTCACCGCCTGCCAGTCCGCCTCGGTTTGTACCCGGCGAATCCGGAACCCGCGAAACACTCGGGTCGCCGGACGATAGTCGGTGAACCACAGGCGCAGGGTATCGGACGGGTCGAGAAACAACTGCTGGGGATCAATCCCGAGGATCTGCTGCGGCGCCGCCACATACAGCGCGATATCCCGCTCGCCGGGCTGCTCGTTGAGTAACTCCAGGGCCAGGCTCGCCGGGTCCGGGAAGGTGTGGCCGATCAACAGCCGGCCCCAACCGCAATGCACGGCAATCGGCGTGGGGTCCAGTTCGCTGCCGTCTTCGGCGAAGCGGGCTTGCAGGCGCTCGTAGGAGGGCGCCTGGCCTCGCAGCAAGCGTTGGCTGTAAGCCGTGGCATGAGGTTTCATGAATCAGATTCCTTGTTCGCTGAGCCACAGGTTCAGCGCCGCCAGTTGCCACAGCTTGGAGCCGCGCAACGGGGTCAGTTGGCCTTGGGGATCGGTGAGCAGGCGGTCGAGCATGGCCGGGTTGAACAGGCCGCGGTCCTGGCTTGGGTCCAGCAGCAGCTCACGCACCCAGTTCAAGGTGTCACCCTGCAAATGCTTGAGGCCGGGCACCGGGAAGTAGCCTTTCTTGCGGTCGATGACCTCGCTCGGGATCACCCGGCGCGCCGCTTCCTTGAGCACTTGTTTGCCGCCGTCCGGCAGTTTGAATTTGCCCGGCACGCGGGCCGACAGTTCTACCAGGCGATAGTCGAGAAACGGTGTGCGCGCTTCCAGGCCCCAGGCCATGGTCATGTTGTCGACGCGCTTGACCGGGTCATCCACCAGCATCACGGTGCTGTCCAGGCGCAGGGCTTTGTCCACCGCCGCATCGGCGCCGGGCTGGGCGAAATGCTCGCGCACGAAGTCACCGGCGGCGTCATTCGCGGTCAACCATTTCGGCGCGACGGTAGCGGCATAGTCGTCGTAGCTGCGGTCGAAAAATGCGTCGCGGTAGGCCGCGTACGGGTCGCTTGCGCCATCCACCTGCGGGTACCAGTGGTAACCGGCGAACAGTTCATCGGCGCCCTGGCCGCTTTGCACCACCTTGCAATGCTTGGCCACTTCCCGGGACAGCAGGTAGAAGGCAATGCAGTCATGACTGACCATCGGCTCGCTCATGGCGCGGAACGCCGCCGGCAACTGCTCGATGATTTCGCTTTCGGCGATACGCAGTTGGTGGTGACGGGTGCCGTAATGCTTGGCGATCAAGTCCGAATACTGGAACTCGTCGCCGCGCTCGCCTCCAGCGTCTTCAAAACCGATGGAGAAGGTCGACAGGTCCTGCACGCCGACTTCCCGCAACAGGCCCACCAACATGCTGGAATCGACACCGCCGGAAAGCAGCACGCCCACATCCACCGCCGCCCGCTGACGAATCGCCACGGCTTCGCGGGTGCTGTCGAGCACGCGGTCGGTCCAGTCTTCCAGGGTCAGGTTGGCTTCGTCGGCGTGGGGGCCGTAGGGCAGGGTCCACCAGGTTTTCTGTTCAGTCTTGCCGTCGGCGTCGATGCGCATCCACGACGCGGGCGGCAGTTTTTCAATGCCCGCCAGCAAGGTGCGCGGCGCCGGCACCACGGCGTGGAAGTTCAGGTAGTGATTGAGCGCCACCGGATCGAGGATCGGGTTGATATCGCCACCCTTGAGCAGCGCCGGCAAGGCCGAGGCAAAACGCAGGCGCTGGCCGGTGCGCGACAGGTACAGCGGCTTCACGCCGAGGCGGTCGCGGGCGATGAACAGGCGCTGGGCATCGCGCTCCCAGATGGCGAAGGCGAACATCCCGTTGAGCTTGGGCAGCAGGGCTTCGCCCCAGGCGTGGTAGCCCTTGAGCAGCACTTCGGTGTCGCCACCGGAATAGAAGGCGTAGCCCAGGGCTTCCAGCTCTTCACGCAATTCCGGGAAGTTATAGATCGCGCCGTTGAACGCCAGGGACAGGCCCAGCTGGGCGTCGACCATCGGTTGGGCGGAGCCATCCGACAGGTCCATGATTTTCAGGCGTCGATGGCCCAGGGCAATCGGCCCCTGGGCATGAAAGCCCCACGCATCAGGACCGCGTGGCGCCAAGTGATGGGTGATTCGTTCCACCGCTGCCAGGTCGGCAGGTTGGTGATCGAAACGTAACTCTCCAGCTAATCCGCACATAAATTCCTTACCGGTTTTTCCGTTGGGGAGGGATAGAAATGCAGCCCGCCAAAACGGCGGGTACCCAGAGACTGACCCGGGTAAATTGTGGGAGTTTTAGAACAATACGTTATAAGGCAAAGAGCCTTGACGGGTTGCGAGCCCGTCATGGCCCTCAGGATTTGCCTGGGTTACCGCGGATCAGGGCACGCAGCGCGAACCGATTGGGGTGACAGGCTTCGCTGACATTGCGCGGCAGCGGCAGGGGCTCATTGTCGAGCCAGGCGGCCAGCAGCTCTGCGCAGAGTGGCGCGGTGACCAGCCCCCGTGAGCCATGGCCACTGTTGATATACACGCCGTGCAACCACGGGCACGGCGCATCAGGGACCTGCCGGGCGTCTTTGCCGAGGGCGGCGTAGGTGTGATCAAACGCCTCTCGCTGCGCCAGCGGCCCGACGATCGGCAGGTAGTCCGGGCTGGTGCAACGGAAGGCGGCGCGGCCTTCGAGCTGTTCGGGTGCCAGGCTGTCGGCGCCCAGGCGTTGCAGCAAATCGAGGGAGATTTCCCGCAGCATCTGCAGATTGCCCGCGTGCTCGGCCACCGTGGGCGTAAGGTCATCGCTCTTGAAGTCGAAACTGGCACCGAGGGTGTGCTCGCCCAGGCGTGGCGGGGCGACGTAGCCCTCGGCGCACACCACTGTGGCCAACGCCTGGCTTTGCGCCGTTTGCGGCAGGCGAGTGATTTGCCCGCGGATGCGCTTGAGGGGCAAGTCAGCGCTGAAGGAAAACCGCTTGATCTCGGCGGCGCCGGCCAGCACGACCACACTGGCTTGAGCCAGAACCGTATCGCCCTGCAACGCCTGCCACTGACTGTCGACCTGCTTGAGCTCAAGGGCGTCGTGGTGCTGGAGCACTTCGATCAGCGGGTGCCTGGCTTGCCATTCGCACAGCGCCGGCGGGTGAACCCAGCCGCCTTCGGGGAAGAACAAGCCGCCGTGCTCCAGCGTTATCCCGGCGCGCGCCTGTGCCTGCTCTTTATCCAGCAGGTGCAACAGGTCCGGGGCAAAAGCGCCGGCCAGTTGTGCCTGGCGCTCGGCTTCCTTGGCGTTGAAGGCCAGTTGCAGCACGCCGCAGCCATCCCAGTCCACGCCACGTTGCAGGTGTTCCAGCAGGCGCCGGGTGTGGCCGAAACCGCTGAGAATCAACTGCGAAAGTGCCGTGCCATGGGCGGAAAGCTTGAGGTACAACACCCCTTGCGGGTTGCCGGAGGCTTCCTGCGCGAGCGCTGCGTGGCGTTCCAGCAAACTGACGCGCCAGCCGCGTGCCGCCAGGCTGGCCGCCGTGGCGCAACCGGCCAGGCCACCACCGATGACCAGTGCATGGCGTTCACCGGAAACCGCAGGTGGGCGCGCAAACCAGGGTTTTGCCGCGGCAGGCGCAGGCGTTTCAGCGGGCCAGCCGAGAAACTCACCCCGCAGGATTTCCCACTTGTGGCCGATGCCGGGGGTGCGCTTCATCTTGAACCCGGCGGCGTTGATCAACCGCCGTACCCAGCCGGTGCTGGTAAAGGTGCTGATGGTCGAGCCCGGCGCCGCCAGCCGCGCCAGTTCGGCGAACAGCTCGGCAGTCCACATGTCGGGGTTCTTGGCCGGGGCGAAACCGTCGAGGAACCAGGCGTCGACTTGCGCGTCCAGTTGCGGCAATTGCTCCAGGGCGTCGCCGATCAGCAACGTCAGGGTGACTCGACCGTTATCCAGTACCAGCCGCTGGAAGCCTTGGTGAATCGCGATGTATTGCGCCAACAGTTGCTCGGCGAACGGTGCCAGTTCCGGCCAGAGGGCGAGGGCGCGCTGCAGGTCGGCGTGGCTCAGCGGGTACTTTTCCACGCTGACAAAATGCAGGCGCGCACCCGCCTCCGCGTGTTGATCAAACAACTGCCAGGCGCACAAAAAATTCAGGCCGGTGCCGAAGCCCGTCTCACCAATCACCAAGCGCCCGCCCACCGGCAGCGCCGCAAAACGTTCCTGCAGACGGTTCTGTTCGAGGAACACGTAGCGGGTTTCGTCAAGGCCCGACTTGTCGGAGAAGTACACGTCATCGAAGACCCGCGAGTGCGGGCGACCTTGGTCATCCCAGTCAAGCTGGGCGTGGGATACGGGGTTCATGAGCGGCTCGGCAAAGGCAAGGCGGCCATTCTAGCTGATCAACAGGGTTGTCATTGATCCATGGCAAGCCGCTGCGGAATTTCCTGCCACGTGTTGTTGCCCAATCCGCTAGTCTTGATCACTTCTGGAACGGAGCCGCCCATGTTCGAATCTGCCGAAATCGGTCACGCCATCGACAAAGACACCTACGACGCCGAAGTGCCGGCCCTGCGTGAAGCCTTGCTGGAAGTGCAGTACGAACTGCAACAGCAGAAGCGCTTCCCGGTGATCATCCTGATCAATGGCATCGAAGGCGCGGGCAAGGGTGAAACCGTCAAATTGCTGAATGAATGGATGGACCCGCGCCTGATCGAGGTGCGCACCTTCGACCAGCAGACCGACGAAGAACTGGCCCGCCCACCGGCCTGGCGCTACTGGCGCCAGCTTCCGGCGAAAGGCCGCATGGGGATCTTTTTTGGTAACTGGTACAGCCAGATGCTGCAGAGTCGCGTCCATGGCGAGATCAAGGACGCGCGGCTGGACCAGGCCATCGCCGGGGCCGAGCGCCTGGAAAAGATGCTGTGTGATGAAGGTGCGCTGATCTTCAAGTTCTGGTTTCACCTCTCCAAGAAGCAAATGAAATCCCGGCTCAAGGCCTTGCAGGACGACCCACTGCACAGCTGGCGCATCAGCCCGCTGGACTGGCAGCAGTCCAAGACCTACGACAAGTTTGTGCATTTTGGTGAGCGCATCCTGCGCCGCACCAGTCGTGACTATGCGCCTTGGTATGTGATCGAGGGTGTCGATGCGCACTACCGCGGGCTGACCGTCGGCAAGATCCTGCTCGAAGGCCTGCAAAACGCCTTGAAAGTGCCCAAGGGTAAAGCCAGCGGCATGAACCCGGCGCCGCTGCCATCGGCGGTTGACCAGATGAGCCTGCTGAACAGCCTGGACATGACCCTGAGCCTTGAAAAGGACGATTACGAAGAACAACTGATTACCGAGCAGGCGCGGTTCTCCGGGCTGATGCGCGACAAACGCATGCGCAAGCACGCGTTGGTGACAGTGTTTGAAGGCAACGACGCGGCGGGCAAGGGTGGGGCCATCCGGCGTGTGGCGGCTGCCCTCGATCCCCGGCAGTACCACATCGTGCCGATCGCCGCGCCCAGTGAAGACGAGCGCGCCCAGCCTTACCTGTGGCGTTTCTGGCAGAAGATTCCGGCGCGGGGCATGTTCACCGTGTTCGACCGCTCCTGGTATGGCCGGGTGCTGGTGGAACGCATCGAAGGCTTCTGCACGCCGACGGACTGGATGCGCGCCTACGGCGAGATCAACGACTTCGAAGAGCAACTGCGCGACGCCGGGGTGATCGTGGTCAAGTTCTGGCTGGCGATCGACAAGCAGACGCAGCTGGAGCGGTTCCAGGCCCGCGAGGAAATTCCGTTCAAACGCTTCAAGATCACCGAGGACGACTGGCGTAACCGCGAGAAGTGGGACGACTACCGGGCGGCGGTGGGCGACATGGTAGACCGCACCAGCACCGAGATTGCGCCGTGGACGCTGGTTGAAGCCAACGACAAGCGCTGGGCGCGGGTGAAGGTACTGCGCACCATCAACCGGGCGCTGGAGGAAGCGTTCGACAAGACCGACAAGCATGACAAGAAGAAGTAACGCCATGCTTTTGCATACGCGGGGTGAATGATTGTCGCGGTTGAAGAGGGCGGGATCTATGCTCGATCCATCTCTCAACAACCACAACAATTGAGGTAGCCCATGCGTGAAGTAGTGATCGTCGACAGCGTGCGAACCGGCCTGGCCAAGTCCTTTCGCGGCAAGTTCAACCAGACCCGTCCCGATGACATGGCTGCCCATTGCGTGAACGCGTTGCTGACCCGCAACGGCATCGACCCGGCCACGGTCGAGGACTGCATCGTCGGCGCCGGTTCCAACGAAGGTGCCCAGGGCTACAACATCGGCCGCAATGTGGCGGTGTTGTCGCAACTGGGTACCGGTACGGCGGGCATGACCCTCAACCGTTTCTGTTCCTCGGGGTTGCAAGCGATTGCGATCGCCGCGAACCAGATTGCTTCCGGTTGCAGCGAGATCATCGTGGCCGGAGGGGTCGAGTCCATCAGCCTGACCATGAAGAGCGTCAACACCGATAACCTGATCAATCCGTTGCTCAAGGAGCAGGTGCCGGGCATTTACTTTCCCATGGGGCAGACGGCGGAAATCGTTGCGCGGCGGTATCACGTCAGTCGTGAAGAGCAGGATCTGTATGCGCTGCAAAGCCAGCAGCGTACGGCTCAGGCCCAGGCTGACGGGTTGTTCGATGATGAAATCGTGCCGATGGCGGTGAAGTACAAGGTTGAAGACAAGAACACTGGCGCGGTGCAGGTGTTGGAGGGGGTGGTGGATCGGGATGATTGCAATCGTCCGGATACGACGTTGGCCAGTCTTGCGGGATTGAAGCCGGTGTTTGCGGAGGATGGGTCGGTGACGGCGGGGAATTCGTCGCAGTTGTCTGATGGGGCTTCCATGACACTGGTGATGAGCCTGGAAAAAGCGCTGGAACTGGGGCTTAAGCCCAAGGCGTTTTTTCGCGGGTTTACGGTGGCGGGGTGTGAGCCGGATGAGATGGGGATCGGGCCGGTGTTTTCGGTGCCCAAGTTGCTCAAGGCCCGTGGGCTGGCGGTGGCGGATATTGATTTGTGGGAGTTGAATGAGGCGTTTGCCTCGCAGTGCCTTTATGCGCGTAATCGGCTGGAAATTGATAACGCCAAGTACAACGTCAACGGTGGGTCGATTTCCATCGGGCATCCGTTTGGGATGACGGGGTCGCGGCAGGTGGGGCATCTGGTGCATGAGTTGCAGCGGCGCAAGTTGCGTTACGGCATTGTCACTATGTGTGTGGGCGGCGGCATGGGGGCCACCGGCTTGTTCGAAGCCGTACGCTGACTCAGTGTGGGAGTGGCGGTGCGACGATTCGACTTGCTCGCGAATGCGGCGGGGCAGTCGATGAAAATGTTGGCTGATAGACCGCCTTCGCGAGCAAGCCCGCTCCCACATTTGATCAGCACCGTATCCCAATCCGTTCACATCCCCCTAGAATGCACCTCCTCCACCTCAGGCATTCGGGGCACTCATGCACATCTCATCGGGCCGTTGGGTCTACGGTTTATCCCTGGCCCTGCTGACCGCGCTGCTCTGGGGCATTCTGCCGATCAAACTCAAACAGGTCTTGCAGGTGATGGACCCCGTCACCGTCACCTGGTTTCGCCTGGTCGTCTCCGGCAGTTGTCTGTTTATCTATCTCGCCGCCGTAAGGCGCCTGCCCAGCTGGCGTTCCCTCGGACCAAAAGGTGGCTGGCTGGTAGCAATCGCCGTGTGCGGCCTGATGGGCAACTACGTGCTCTACCTGGTCGGCCTCAAACTGCTGAGCCCCGGCACCGCGCAACTGGTGGTACAGGTGGGCCCGATCTTCCTGATGATCGCCAGCGTCTTCGTGTTCAAGGAACGCTTCAGCCTCGGCCAGGGCATGGGCCTGCTGGTGCTGATCATCGGCTTCGGCCTGTTCTTCAACCAGCGCCTGACCGAGTTGTTGACCTCCCTGGGCAGCTACACCGCCGGGGTGCTGACGATTCTCTTGGCCACCACCATCTGGACCTTCTACGCCCTGGGCCAGAAGCAGTTGCTGACGGTATGGAATTCGTTGCAGGTGATGATGGTGATCTACCTGTCCTGCGCGCTCTTGCTGACGCCATGGGCGCACCCGATGGAAGCGCTGCAACTGAGCCCGCTGCAAGGCTGGCTGCTGCTGGCCTGCTGTTTCAATACGCTGATTGCCTACGGCGCATTCGCCGAAGCCCTGGCCCACTGGGAAGCCTCGCGGGTCAGCGCCACCCTGGCGCTGACGCCATTGGTGACTTTCGTCGCGGTAGCGCTGGCCGCCTGGATGTGGCCCGAGTATGTGCACGCCGAAGACATCAATGCCCTCGGCTACGGCGGTGCCGTGTTGGTGGTGCTGGGGTCTGCGACCGTGGCGTTGGCGCCGTCGCTGTTCGCCGGGCTCAGGGCCCGGCGTGCACGATTGGCGTCTTAATGACCAGCTTCCAACATGTTTTCCGGACGCACCCACTGGTCGAACTCTTCGTCCGTGAGATAGCCCAGCTTCAGCGCTGCTTCCCGTAGGGTCAGCCCTTCGGCATAGGCCTTCTTGGCAATCTCGGCGGACTTGTCGTAGCCGATGTGCGGGTTCAGCGCAGTCACCAGCATCAGGCCACGCTCAAGGTGCGCGGCCATTTGCTCGGCGTCGGGTTCCAGGCCGGCGATGCAGTGCTCCTGGAAGTTGCTGCAACCGTCGGCCAGCAGGCGGATCGATTCCAGCAGGTTGTGGATGATCACCGGCTTGTACACGTTCAACTGCAAGTGGCCCTGGCTGGCGGCGAAGCCAATGGTCACGTCATTGCCCAGCACCTGGCAAGCCAGCATCGACAGCGCTTCGCACTGGGTCGGGTTGACCTTGCCGGGCATGATCGAGCTGCCCGGTTCATTCGCCGGCAACTTGACTTCCGCCAGCCCGGCACGCGGGCCGGAGCCCAGCAGGCGCAGGTCGTTGGCGATTTTCATCAGGGCCACGGCCAGGGTCTTCAAGGCGCCGTGCAGGGTGGTCAACGGCTCATGGCCCGACAGCGCGGCGAATTTGTTCGGGGCGGTGACAAACGGCAGGCCCGACAGCGCGGCCAATTCCGAGGCAATCGCCTCGCCAAAACCGTGGGGTGAATTGAGCCCGGTGCCGACGGCAGTACCACCCTGGGCCAGTTCACACACGGCGGGCAGGGCGCTGCGGATCGCGCGTTCGGCGTAGTCGAGTTGCGCTATAAAGGCCGAGACTTCCTGGCCGAAGGTGATGGGCGTCGCATCCATCATGTGGGTGCGGCCGGTTTTCACCAGCTTCATGTGGCGCGCCGACAACTCTGCCAAACCACCAGACAGTTCACGGATCGCCGGCAACAGCTTCTCGGTGACGGCCTGCACGGCGGCGATGCTCATGGCGGTGGGGAAGCAGTCGTTGGAGCTCTGGGAACGGTTGACGTGGTCGTTGGGATGCACCGGGCTCTTGCCGCCACGGGGCTTGCCCGCCAGCTCGTTGGCACGGCCGGCGATCACTTCGTTGGCGTTCATGTTGCTCTGGGTGCCGCTGCCGGTCTGCCACACCACCAGGGGAAACTGGTCGTCGTGTTCGCCGGCGAGCACCTCGTCAGCGGCCTGTTCGATCAGCCGGGCGATGTCGGCGGGCAGGTCGCCATTGCGGTCGTTGACTCGGGCCGCAGCCTTCTTGATCAGGGCCAGGGCGTGCAACACAGCCAGGGGCATGCGCTGGTCGCCGATGGCGAAGTTCACCAGCGAGCGTTGGGTCTGCGCGCCCCAGTAAGCGTCATCCGGAACTTGCACTTCTCCCAGGCTGTCGGTTTCGATACGGCTCATCGGGCACACTCCTTCAGGTTCGTTTGCGCAGTTTAGGCCCTGATCGCCCGGTGGGGTTCCCTTAAAAGACTTTTCATCGGATTAAGCCCCGCAAAACCAGGCCCCACAAGGCGTGGGGTTGAGCCGCGGCGTTTTTTAGGCGCAGAATGGGCGCCCTTGGGGTCTTACCTCGCCTGCTAGAAAAGGAAACTCGATGACTCGTCTTCGTGCCATCTGTACCGCGGTTGCTCTGGTATGTGCCAGCGGCCAGGTTTTTGCCGATACCGCCAGCCACAACGCCAGTGCCGAAGCCTTCCTTACCCTGGCCCATGCCGACAAGCTGGGTACCCCGGTGTACATGCAAGTGCAACAAATGTTCGCCCAGCGTTTCGAGCAGACCAAGGCGCCTGCTTCCAAGCAAACCGTCCTGGACACCTACCAGGCCAAGGCCAACACCGCCCTGGACCAGGCCATCGGCTGGAACAAGCTCAAGCCGGACATGATCAAGCTCTACACCGACAACTTCAGCGAATCCGAGCTCAAGGACCTGGTTGCGTTCTACCAGTCGCCACTGGGCAAGAAAGTCCTGGAGAAAATGCCCCAGCTGACCCAGCAATCGGCCCAGATGACCCAGGCCAAGCTGGAAAGCGCGGTACCTGTGGTGAACAAGCTGCTGGAAGACATGACCAACGAGCTGACGCCAAAAGCCCCGGCCCCGGCCAAGAAGAAGTAAACAGGAATGACCATGCAACAGCGTATCGAATCGGCACTCGTCGCCCTGAGCCCGGAACACTTGAGCGTGCTGGATGAAAGCCATATGCACAGCCGTGGGTTGCAGACCCACTTCAAGGCCGTGCTGGTCAGCCAGCAGTTCGAGGGCCTCAACCGCGTCAAGCGCCACCAGAAGGTCTATGCCACGTTGGGTGACCTGATGAGCGAATTCCATGCGTTGGCGCTGCATACCTACACGCCTGAAGAATGGGCGAAAATCGACGCAGCCCCGGCCTCGCCGACCTGCGCCGGCGGTCACTGACACTGTGGCACATCAGCTTGATGTGGCGAGGGAGCTTGCTCCCGCTGGGCTGCGCAGCAGCCCTTCTGCCAATCACCGCGATCTTTCTGAAAGGTTGCAACTGCCTGGTTGGGGCCGCTCCGCAGCCCAGCGGGAGCAAGCTCCCTCGCCACAGTAAGAGGCGGTCCATAATCGTCGCCATTTTTGTTAGAATCCGCAACGCGCCGCTCAGTCGGCGCGTTTTTTTTGCATCCGGTTCACCCTTTACGAGGGTAGCCACCTGGAGAGAACACCCATGACTCAACCGATTGTCGTGGCGGCACTGTATAAGTTCGTCACCCTCGAAGATTACGTCGCCCTGCGCGAGCCACTGCTGCAGGCGATGGTCGACAACGGCATCAAAGGCACCTTGCTGATTGCCGAAGAAGGCATCAACGGCACCGTTTCCGGCAGCCGCGAAGGCATTGATGGCTTGATGGCCTGGCTCAAGAACGACCCGCGCATGGACGACATCGACCATAAAGAGTCGTACTGCGACGAGCAGCCGTTCTACCGCACCAAGGTCAAGCTCAAGAAAGAAATCGTGACCCTGGGCGTCGAAGGCGTCGACCCGAACAAGAAAGTCGGCACCTACGTCGAGCCGCAGGACTGGAATGCGCTGATCAGCGACCCTGAAGTGCTGCTGATCGATACCCGCAACGACTACGAAGTGTCCATCGGCACCTTTGAAGGCGCGATCGACCCGAAGACCACCAGCTTCCGCGAATTTCCCGACTACATCAAAGCCAACTTCGACCCGGCCAAACACAAGAAAGTCGCCATGTTCTGCACCGGCGGCATTCGTTGCGAAAAGGCCTCGAGCTATATGCTCAGCGAGGGTTTCGACGAGGTGTATCACCTCAAGGGCGGCATCCTGAAGTACCTCGAAGAGGTGCCGCAGGAAGAAACCAAGTGGCAGGGCGACTGCTTTGTGTTCGACAATCGCGTGACCGTGCGCCACGACTTGAGCGAAGGCGACTACGATCAATGTCATGCCTGCCGCACACCGGTCAGCGTCGAGGACCGTGCATCCGAACACTATGTAGCTGGCATCAGTTGCCCGCATTGCTGGGATAAGCTTTCAGAGAAGACCCGTCGCAGCGCGATCGACCGGCAAAAGCAGATTGAACTGGCCAAGGCCCGCAATATGCCGCACCCGATTGGCTACAACTACAAGCAATCCCCATCCTCCGAGGCCTGAGCCATGTCCGCACGCCTGCTCTATGTAATGGATCCGATGTGCTCCTGGTGCTGGGGTTTCGCCCCGGTGGCCAAGGCGCTGGTTGAGCAGGCCCAGGCCGCAGGCGTGGAGCTGCACCTGGTGGTGGGCGGCTTGCGCACCGGCAGTGGCGCGGCGCTGGAGCCGACGACCCGGCGCTATATTCTTGAGCATTGGCAGGCCGTGACCGACGCCACCGGCCAGCCGTTCAAGCGTGAAGGTGCACTGCCTGATGGTTTTGTCTACGACACCGAGCCTGCTTGCCGCGCTGTGGTCACTGCCCGCAGCCTGGCGCCGGATTGCGCGTGGAAACTGCTGGGCCTGATCCAGCAGGCGTTCTACGTCGAAGGGCGCGATGTGACTCGCGCCGACGTATTGGTGGAACTGGCCGAGACCGCTGGTGTGCCGCGTATCGAGTTCGCCGAAGCTTTTGACCGCGCCGACCAGCACGCGGCCACCGCGGCGGATTTCACCTGGGTCCAGGACCTGGGCATCGCCGGTTTCCCGACCTTGCTGGCGGAGCGTAATGGGCAACTGGCGCTGCTGACCAACGGCTATCAGCCGCTGTCCGAATTGGCGCCGCTGCTGAGCCGCTGGCTGGAGCGAGCTGCCTGTGCATGATCAGCCCGATCCCGTTGAGCAACCCAAGCGTGTCGACCGGCTGACCTGGGCGGAAGTCCGCCGCCTGGCGCTGCATCACAAGAAATCCCTGTGGATCGCCAATGGCGTCGCCGTGCTGGCGACCTTGTGCAGCGTGCCGATTCCATTGCTGCTGCCGTTGCTGGTGGACGAAGTGCTGCTGGGCCATGGCGATGCGGCACTGAAGGTGATGAACCACGCATTGCCCCTGGGTTGGCAGAAGGCCGCCGGCTATATCGGCCTGATGCTGCTGGTGACCTTGCTGCTGCGTTGCGGCGCCCTGGTGTTCAACGTGCTGCAGGCGCGGTTGTTTGCTCGACTGGCCAAGGACATCGTCTATCGCATTCGCGTGCGGCTGATCGAGCGCCTCAAGCGCATTTCCCTCAGCGAATACGAAAGCCTGGGCAGCGGCACGGTGACCACGCACCTGGTCACCGACCTGGACACGGTGGACAAATTCGTCGGTGAAACCCTCAGCCGGTTCCTGGTGGCGATGCTCACCCTGGTAGGCACCTCCGGGATCCTGATGTGGATGCACTGGAAGCTGGCACTGTTGATCCTGCTGTTCAACCCGCTGGTGATCTACGCCACGGTGCAGTTGGGCAAGCGGGTCAAGCACCTGAAGAAGCTGGAAAACGACAGCACATCGCGTTTCACCCAGGCGCTGACCGAAACCCTCGATGCGATCCAGGAAGTGCGTGCCGGCAATCGCCAGGGCTTTTTCCTCGGGCGCCTGGGCCAGCGGGCCCAGGAAGTGCGGGATTTTGCGGTCAATTCCCAGTGGAAAAGCGACGCCTCCAGCCGCGCCAGTGGCTTGCTGTTCCAGTTCGGTATCGACATCTTCCGTGCGGCGGCGATGCTGACGGTGCTGTTTTCCGACCTGTCCATCGGCCAGATGCTCGCGGTGTTCAGTTACCTGTGGTTCATGATCAGCCCGGTGGAACAGTTGCTCAACCTGCAATACGCCTACTACGCGGCGGGCGGGGCGCTGACGCGGATCAACGAACTGCTGGCCCGCGCCGATGAACCGCAATACGCGGGCGGTGCCGATCCGTTTACCGGACGCGAGACCGTCGGCATCGAAGTGCGCGGCCTGAATTTCGGCTACGGCGAGGAACTGGTGCTGGACCAGTTGAACCTGAACATCGCCCCGGGTGAAAAAGTCGCGATTGTCGGCGCCAGCGGCGGCGGCAAAAGTACCCTGGTGCAACTGTTGCTGGGGCTGTATACGCCGCAGGCCGGCAGCATTCGCTTCGGTGGTTCGACCCAGCAGGAAATCGGCCTGGAGACGATTCGCGAGAATGTCTCCGTGGTGCTGCAGCACCCGGCACTGTTCAATGATACGGTGCGCGCCAACCTGACCATGGGCCGCGAGCGCAGCGACCAGGCCTGTTGGCAGGCGCTGGAAATTGCCCAGCTGGATGCGACCGTCAAGGCGCTGCCGCTGGGCCTGGACAGCGTGGTCGGACGCTCCGGCGTGCGCTTTTCCGGTGGGCAGCGTCAACGCCTGGCCATTGCCCGGATGGTGCTGGCGGAGCCGAAAGTGGTAATACTCGACGAGGCCACCTCGGCCCTGGATGCGGCAACCGAATACAACCTGCACCAGGCGCTGGCGCGGTTTCTCAGTGGCCGTACCACCTTGATCATCGCCCACAGGCTGTCGGCGGTGAAACAGGCGGATCGGGTATTGGTGTTCGATGGCGGCCATATTGCCGAAGATGGCGACCATCAGCAGTTGATTGCTGATGGTGGCTTGTACGCCAAACTTTACGGACACTTGCAACAAGTGCGGTGATTTAGCCTACGCTGAGCTATCAGGAGCGGTTTTCACTCGCGTGCGTATTTTAGTTGTGCATGTGCAAGGGACCTCATGAAGCAAAAGCAGACTCTCGGAACCCCTCGGTTATTGGGCATTGTGTGGCCTTTTATCGCCGTCGTGCTGTTCCAGGCATTGTTAGGCTGCGTCAGTCTCTACGTACTCTCGGCGGTGCGCGGTTATGTGGCGGGCGAAAGCCTGTGGTCCAAGGGCCAGAAAGACGCGATCTTTTACCTGACGCTCTACGCCGACAGTCGCGACGAAGCCACCTACCTCAAATACCAGAACGCGATTGCCGTACCCCAGGGCGGGCATGAGCTGCGGCTGGCCCTGGACCGCCCGACGCCGGACCTGCCTGCCGCGCGCCAGGGCATCCTCAAGGGCGGTAACCACCCTGACGACGTTTCCAGCCTGATCTGGCTGTACCTCAACTTCCGCCATTTCAGTTACCTGGAAAAAGCCATCGAACTGTGGACGGT
Source organism: Pseudomonas sp. IPO3774 (assembly GCF_013386835.1). Classification (NCBI taxonomy): domain Bacteria; kingdom Pseudomonadati; phylum Pseudomonadota; class Gammaproteobacteria; order Pseudomonadales; family Pseudomonadaceae; genus Pseudomonas; species Pseudomonas sp. IPO3774. The sequence goes on along the minus strand of NZ_JACAQY010000027.1, from coordinate 28,343 downwards.
GGGCGATGGCTACCTGGTGCAACTGGACGACCTGGCCCAGGAGATGCACCGAGCGATCATGGCCAATCAGGTCAGCAGCAGCGACGTACACCGCTGGAAGCAGCGGATCTTCGCGATCAACGACGGGGTGACGCCGGCCGCGAAAGCCTTCAGCGATGCCCTGGGTGAAGGCTCGCGGATGATTCTGCGCCTGCTGCTGGTGACCAACCTGGCCACGGCACTGGGCTTGATCGTGCTGGCGCTGTTGCGCACCCACAAGCTGCTGGCCCAGCGGCATGCGTTTGCCGACGCGCTCCAGTTGGAGAAGGAGCGGGCGCAGATCACCCTGGAGTCGATTGGCGACGGAGTGATCACCACCGATGTCGACGGCGCCATTGCGTATATGAACCCGGCCGCCGAAGCCCTGACCCATTGGAAAGCCGCCCAGGCCCAGGGGCTGCCGCTGGCGGCGCTGTTCAACCTGCTGGACGAAAATGCCCAGGCCGACGGCTTTACCCTGATCGAACACATATTGGGCGGCCAGCTCGGTGGGGGCAGCGAGCATTCCAAGCTGATCCAGCGCCTGGACGGCACCACCGTGTCCGTCACCCTGGTGGGCGCGCCGATCCGCAGTGCCGGCAAAGTCGTCGGCGCGGTGCTGGTGTTGCACGACATGACACAGGAGCGCCAGTACATCGCCAACTTGTCCTGGCAGGCCACCCACGACGCCTTGACCGGCCTGGCCAACCGCCGCGAGTTCGAGTTCCGCCTGGAGCAGGTGCTGCACAGCGTCGGGCGCCAGCAAACCGGGCGCCATGCCTTGATGTTCCTCGACCTGGACCAGTTCAAGCTGGTCAACGACACCTGCGGGCATGCCGCGGGGGATGAACTGTTGCGGCATATCTGCGCGCTCTTGCAGTCCGACCTGCGTGAAGGTGACACCCTGGCCCGGCTGGGCGGCGACGAGTTCGGCATCCTGCTGGAGAACTGCCCGGCGCCGGTGGCGGAAAAAATCGCCGAAAGCCTGCGCCACACCGTGCAGAGCCTGCACTTTGTGTGGAAGGGCAGGCCGTTTGTCACCACCGTGAGCATTGGCCTGGTGCACATCACGCACGCCCCGACCACCCTGGAGACTTCCCTGCGAGCCGCCGACATGGCGTGCTACATGGCCAAGGAAAAGGGCCGCAACCGGGTGCAGGTGTATCACGCCGATGACTCGGAATTGTCCCTGCGCTTTGGCGAGATGGCCTGGGTGCAGCGCCTGCACATGGCGCTGGAAGAGAACCGTTTTTGCCTATACGCCCAGGAAATCGCGCCCCTTGGGCACACCGAACAGGGGGATGGGCATATCGAAATCCTGCTGCGCCTGCATGACGAGGCGGGGCGGATCATCCTGCCGGACAGTTTTATCCCGGCCGCCGAGCGTTACGGCTTGATGACCTCCCTGGACCGTTGGGTGGTGGAAAACGTGTTCAAGATCATCGCGGGCTGCATGCGTGAGCGCCCGGGCCGGCCCATGGCCATGTGTGCGATCAATCTGTCAGGCACTACCATCGGCGATGAGGACTTTCTTGGGTTCCTGCGTGAGCAATTCATTGCCTATGGCATTCCACCGGAAATGATTTGTTTTGAAATTACAGAAACCAGCGCTATAGCGAATTTGGGTAGTGCGATTCGTTTTATCAACGAGCTCAAAGAGTTAGGGTGCCATTTCTCCCTGGATGACTTCTGCGCCGGGATGTCCTCGTTCGCATATCTTAAACATTTACCTGTAGACTTCTTGAAGATCGATGGAAGTTTCGTAAAGGATATGCTGGACGACCCGATTAACCGCGCTATGGTCGAAGTGATCAATCACATCGGTCACGTCATGGGTAAGCGCACAATTGCCGAATTTGTCGAGACACCCCAGATCGAACAAGCCTTGCTTGAGATCGGGGTCGACTACGCTCAGGGATACCTGATCGAGCGACCGCAGTTGTTTACCTTTGATAGTTTGCAGTGTCGACCTGTGCGACCGCAGCCTCTGTTATTCAAGGCGCCTGGCACGTTCCGATGAAACATTTGCTGGTCTGTACATATCACAAATCAAAAGGAGCCCGACAGTGATCGACACATTCAACAGAACCGGCCCGCTTATGGAAGCCTCAAGTTACCCCGCCTGGGCGCAACAGCTGATCCAGGACTGTAGCGAGAGCAAGCGTCGCGTTGTCGAACACGAACTGTACCAGCGCATGCGCGATAACAAGCTCAGCGCCAAGACCATGCGCCACTACCTGATTGGTGGCTGGCCGGTGGTTGAACAGTTTGCGTTGTACATGGCACAGAACCTCACCAAGACCAAATTTGCCCGCCATCCTGGGGAGGACATGGCGCGCCGCTGGCTGATGCGCAATATTCGCGTGGAACTCAACCACGCCGATTATTGGGTGCATTGGGCCCGCGCCCATGGTGTCAGCCTGGAAGAATTGCAGGCACAGGAAGTGCCGCCGGAGCTGCATGCACTGAGCCACTGGTGCTGGCACACCAGCTCGGCCGATTCGCTGATTGTCGCGATTGCCGCCACCAACTACGCCATCGAGGGGGCCACTGGGGAGTGGTCCGCCGTGGTGTGTTCCACCGGCGTCTATGCCGCGGCTTTCCCTGAGGAAGACCGCAAGCGCGCGATGAAGTGGCTGAAGATGCATGCCCAGTACGATGACGCACATCCCTGGGAAGCCCTGGAAATCATCTGCACCCTGGCCGGCATGAACCCGACCAAGGAACTGCAGGTAGAGCTGCGCCAGGCGGTCTGCAAGAGCTACGACTACATGTACCTGTTCCTGGAACGTTGCATGCAGCTGGAAAAGTCGGTGGCCGCCCCCCGCAAACAACCCGCCCTGGTTGCCAGCGAGGCGTAAACGGGGTGATGGCGGGGTAAATTACCCCGCCATTGCCAGCCGATTGCGGCCTTCACGCTTGGCCACATACAAGGCACTGTCCGCCCGGCGCAACAGGCTCTCGGCGGACTCTCCCGCCAGCAAGGTCGAGCAGCCCAGGCTCACCGTCAATTCGATCCGCTCGTCATCCGCCCAATAATCCTGGGCCTGTGCCGCCTGGCGCAGGCGCTCGCCGACCATCGACGCCGCGTCCCGGCCGGTGTTGGACAGCAGAATCAGAAACTCTTCCCCGCCAAACCGGAACACCATGTCCACGTTGCGCAGCTGGCTCTTGATCGAGGCGGCGACCGCCTTGAGCACCTTGTCGCCCGTGGCATGGCCGTGGCTGTCGTTGATGTGCTTGAAGTGGTCGATGTCCAGCATCAGCAAGGACAGGGGTTGCAGGTGCCGGCGAGCCATGTCGATTTCCCGTTGCAGGGTCTGGTCCATGGCGATGCGGTTACCGGTTTCGGTCAGTGGGTCGCGCAGGGCACTGCGAGTCGCCGCACGGTAGAGCAGGGCATTGCGCATCGGGTAGAGCAAGGTGGCCAGCAGCGATTCCAGGTTGGCCAGTTCGTCTTCGAGAAAGCGTTGGTTGCGCCGAAACACCAGTTCGCCAAGGTGCTCGCCTTCATGGCTGAGGGCATAGCTCACCGAATGATGGCCGCGGTGACCGTACTCCAGGCGCAGGTCGCTGGCTTCGTGGCGGTATTGCAGGGCGTCCAGCGGCACCAGGCGTTGGATCTCGCGGAAGAACAACGCAAGGATATGCTCCGGCTCCAGGCTGGTTTGCAATTGCATGCCCAGTTGCTGGCGAAGTTGCTCAACCGTCGCGGGGCGTCGTGTAAGAAGGGAAGGCTGACCAAAGCCCAGGCGTTGCAATTTGGCGCTGTCGAAGTCAATTGCGTTGGTCTGGGTCGGTGTTTTCATAAGCGAATGAGCCTCTAAGCACAAAACTGTCTTACAGGCTGGGTGAGAGCGTCGTACTGTTCCTTCAGTTCCGTAGGACTGACGTACAGTCTAGCCCGGTTTGCCTAAGGGTATAACTGCCGCACGTCTTATAGCCGGGGCCGCGTCGCCGCGGGCCCCGGGTTAGGGCTTATTGTTTTTGCGGGTCGAACTGCTTGTCGCGGATAAACAGCGCTGGGATCACGCCGCAGATAAAGTACGCGCCGCCCATGACCAGGAATCCCACGCCAATCGAGCCATGGGACGCCAGGAAACCAATGGCTGCCGGTGCCACCGCCGCGCCGATTCGGCCAATGTTGTAGGCGCCGCCCACTGCCGAGCCGCGAAATTTCGCTTCGAAGCTTTCGGTCATGTAGGTCGCATTCACGCCGTAGGGGATGCCGTACAGGAAGCCGAACACAATCAGCATCCACAGGATGTTGTCCGGGCTCTGGAACAGCACGATCACCGGCAGGAAAATCGCCGTGCCCAGCGCGCCGACGGCGAACACCAGGCGCCGGCCCAGGCGGTCTGCCGCGAGCCCGGCGAGGATCTTGCCGAAAATCATCGCCGCGTAGGTGCCGACCATGTAGCTGGTCATCGACTTGAAGTTCATCCCCAGCTCGCCTTCCAGGTACGACGGCATCCAGTTGTTCACGCCGTAGTAGCCGAACTGCAGGAAGCCTGCGGTCAGTGCCCAGAGGATAAACATGCGGCTGGCTTTCGGGTCGCTGAAGATCAGCTTGAACATGCCGTCGGGTTTCTTCGCCGACACGCGCTTGATGCCTTCGGCCTTTTCCCGGGCACGTTCGGCCTGGGCCTTGATCCAGGCTTGCGGCTCCGGCACCAGGCGTTGCATCAGTACGGCGAGGATCACCGGGATGATCGCCACGTAGAACAACCAGCGCCAGCCGTGGTTCGGCAGGATCCAGCCGGCGAGCAGGGTGGCGACGATATAGCCCACCGACCAACCGGCCTGCAAGGTGCCGAGCACGGTGGTGCGATAGCGGGTCGGCACGTATTCGGCCATCAGGGTGTTGCACGCGACATACAGCGCGCCGAGTCCCAGGGACGCGAAGAAACGGGTGCTCGCGAACTGCCAATAGCTGTGGGTCATGCCCAGGATCGCCGTGCCGGCGGAGAACAGCACGATGCTCCAGACCACGGTTTTCACCCGGCCAAAACGGTCACAGGCCCAACCGCCGTAAATCCCGCCGATGGCCATCCCGGCCAGGGTGAAGCTGCCCAGGCTGCCGGCTTCGACGCTGGTCAGGCCGAACTCGGCCTTGAGGCTGCTGAGGCTGTAGGACAGCAGCATCAAGTCGGCACCGTCGATCAGCAGGCCGAGGAAGCAGAAGATGAATACGATGATCCACAGTTTGTTTTGCGCGGGCGACAACGCACCCGCCGAAGCGGCGACTTCCATAGCGATACCTTGTTGTAGTTGTTAGGGCACAAGTTATGGGTGTTGCGGTAATGCGGTTGGAACACGGTCAAAATGTGGGAGCGGGCTTGTTCGCGAAAACGGTGTGTCAGTTAATGCATCCGGTGGCTGATGTACCGCATTCGCGAGCAAGCCCGCTCCCACATGGGTTTTGTGTTGTTCCCGGGGTTCAGTGCTTGGCCTCGCGAATCATGTTGCGGGCGATCACCAATTGCTGGATCTGCGTAGTGCCTTCATACAGGCGGAACAAGCGCACATCGCGATAGAACCGCTCGATGGCGTACTCGCTCACATACCCGGCACCGCCGTGAATCTGCACACAACGGTCGGCCACGCGGCCGCACATCTCCGTGGCGAACATTTTCGAGCAGGACGCTTCGGTGCCGATGTTCAGGCCTTCGTCACGCTTGCGCGCGGCGTCCACCACCATGCAGCGGGCGGCGTAGATCTCGGCCTTGCTGTCGGCGAGCATCGCCTGGATCAGCTGGAACTCGGCGATCGGCTGGCCGAACTGCTTGCGCTCCAGGGCGTAGTTCAGGGCATCGTTGAGCATGCGCTCGGCGGCCCCGACGCTGACGGCGGCAATGTGCAGGCGGCCCTTGTCGAGCACCTTCATTGCGGTCTTGAACCCCACGCCTTCGACGCCACCGATCAGTTGGTCGGCCGGTACGCGCACGTTGTCGAATATCACGTCGCACGTGTGGGCGCCTTTCTGGCCCATCTTGTGGTCGCGCTTGCCCAGGGACAGGCCGGGGGTGTTGCGCTCGACAATGAATGCACTGATGCCGCCCGCGCCCTTGATGTCCGGGTTGGTACGGGCCATCACCGTGTAGATCCCGGCGTGGGGGGCGTTGGTGATAAAGCGCTTGGTGCCGTTGATGACATAGTGGTCACCGTCGCGCACCGCCGTGGTTTTCAGCGAGGCGGCGTCGGAGCCGGAGTCCGGCTCGGTCAGGCAGAACGAACTGAGCAGTTCACCGCTGGCGAGTTTCGGCAGGTAGTGCTGCTTCTGCGCCTCGGTGCCGTCCAGCAGGATGCCGATGGAGCCGATGCCGTTGTTGGTGCCGAAGTAGGAGCGGAATGCCGGCGAGGTGCGGCCCAGTTCAAAGGCCACATTGACCTCTTCTTCCATGGTCAGCCCGAGGCCGCCGTAGGCTTCGGGCAGGGTCAGGCCAAACAGGCCCAGCTCGCGGAACTGGCTGACGATATCCGCCGGGACGTCATCGGTCTCGGCCAGTTCGTTTTCCCGGGGGATCAGCGCCTCGTTGACGAACTGCTGCAGGGTTTCCAGCAACAGATGAAGCGTTTCGGGGTCTCGGATCATGTGCATTCCTCAGCGGCCCGTTCGGCGGGCCTGTTGTCGTCAATCTGCCGAGGCCTTGCACCGATCTGTCTAGCGGGTGGCGGCCTCGATGTTGTTCACCATGTGCTTGAGACGGGGCCCGATGTCGTCCTCGAGTTTCTCCCGGGAAAGGTGAAAACTCGGCCCGCCACAGTTGAACGTCAGCAGCCCATGTTGTGCATGCAGCAGCGGTACGGCGATGGCGTTTACATCGCGGTGCCACTCACCGATCGACATGCAGTAGCCGAAATCGGTGTAATCCCGGAAGGCACGTTCCAGACCCTTCCTGATGCCCGGCCAGTCCTCCAGATGACGTTGGCGGATATGGTCGAGGATAAATTCCCGCTCGTTTTCCGGCATCGCTGCCAGGCAGGCGCGGCCTGCGGAACTCAAGTGCAACGGCAACCGTGTGCCGACCTGGCGGCGCATGGTCATGTTGGCTTCACCCTGGACCACGTCCAGGTAAACCATGTCCAGGCGGTCCCGCGTGGCCATCGCCACCGCGGCCTGGGCGTACTTGGCCATCGTCTCCATCAGCGGATGGGCCACGGCCCGCACCGACAGGTTCGACAGCATTGCGTAACCGAATGCCATCACGCCCACATCCAGCTGATACCGGCCTGACTGCGGCAGGTGCTTGAGATAGCCCAAGCGGGTCAGCGTATGGGTCATCCGCGTAATCGTCGGCTTTGGCAGCCCGGTCTTGCGCGCCAGCTCCTGGTTACCCAGCACGCTTTCGCTGGGGGTGAAGCAGCGCAGCAATTCCAGGCCACGGGCCAGGGCGGTGACGAACTGGCGGTCCTTGTCTTCTTCCTCGTCGGCATTCATCGGATCGATCAGCAAGTGCTCGAAGGCGTGGTTGCCGGCAGGTGTTTCGGGTGTGTTCGGGTCCAGGTTTCGACGGCGCATGTTAGTCCCCCTTTTTTTAGAAAATCAACAAAACAAAATTGTATTCCGCACAGCGAAACCAATCAACTTTGCGTGGTGTTGTCTTTTTGTTTAATAAAACTCGTCTAAACAAAGAGTTATAGCCCGATTTATCGGAGGTTCAGGTTTTTACGTTTACATCACGGCAACTCGGTCCTTATGATTATCGCTAAATACGGAATGTTGTTTCGCATAGCGAAACTGGCGATATCCGAACTAACAAGAACATTGCAGCAGGAGAATTTGTGGCCAGCCTCGACCAACCCGTAGTGCACCTCGACGTCCAGGACAATGGCGTCGCCGTGGTACGCATCCACCGTCCCGAAGTGAAAAACGCCTTGAACGCCCAGGTTCGCGAAGAGCTGGCCGAGCACTTTCGTGCCCTGGCCAAGCGCCGTGATGTGCGCGCCATCGTGCTTACCGGCGGCGACCAGTTCTTCGTGGCCGGTGCCGACATCAAGGAATTCGCCAGCGCCAGCCCGATCGAGATGTATCGCCGCCACACCGAATACCTGTGGGAAGCCATCAGCCGCTGCCCCAAGCCGGTGATCGCCGCGGTGAACGGGTTTGCCCTGGGCGGCGGTTGTGAGCTGGCCATGCATTGCGACCTGATCGTCGCCGGGGAATCGGCGCGCTTCGCCCAGCCCGAGGTCAAGCTGGGCCTGATGCCGGGCGCCGGTGGCACCCAGCGCCTGGTGCGCGCCGTGGGCAAGTTCCAGGCCATGCGCATCGCGTTGACCGGCTGCATGGTCAAGGCCCCGGAAGCCCTGGCCATGGGCATGCTCAGCGAAGTGGTGGCGGATGACCAGACCATCCCCCGCGCCCTGGAACTGGCCGCGCAGATCGCCGCCTTGCCGCCACTGGCGGTGGAACAGATCAAGGAAGTGATGCTGGCCGGCGCCGACCTGCCGCTGGAAAGCGCGCTGGTGTTGGAGCGCAAGGCCTTTCAACTGCTGTTCGATTCGGCAGACCAGAAGGAGGGCGCCGCGGCGTTCTTCGAAAAACGCACCGCGAACTACCTGGGGGAATGACAATGGCTGATTCAATCAAGATCATGGGCCTGGTAGGCACCGGCGTGATGGGCGCCGGGATTGCTCAGATTGCCGCTCAGGCGGGCGTGTTGGTGCGCTTGTTCGATGCCCGCGACGGTGCGGCGCAAACCGCTCGGGATAACCTCGGCGCCACGCTCTCGAAGCTGGCCGCCAAGGGCAAGATCACCCAGGCAGGGGTGGACGCTGCGCTTGCGAACCTGCAAGTTGCCGCCACCATTGAGGCGCTGCACGACTGCGACCTGGTGGTGGAAGCCATTGTCGAAAACCTCGAGGCCAAGCGCGGCCTGTTGCAGCAGCTGGAAGGTGTGGTCAGCGCGGCGTGCATCCTCGCCACCAACACCTCGTCGCTGTCGGTCACGGCCATCGCCACCGGCTGCCAACACCCTGAGCGGGTCGCCGGGCTGCACTTTTTCAACCCGGTACCGTTGATGCGCGTCGTCGAAGTAATCGACGGCCTGGCCACCGCACCGAAGGTCGGCGATGACCTGTTGGCCTTCGTCGCCCGTACCGGCCATCGCGGCGTGCGCGCCAAGGACACTCCGGGTTTCATCGTCAACCACGCCGGCCGTGCGTACGGCACCGAAGCCTTGAAGATGCTCGATGAAGGCATTGCCGAGCGTGGCGACATCGACCGTATCCTGCGTGAAGGCGCAGGCTTTCGCATGGGGCCGCTGGAACTGCTGGACCTCACCGGGCTCGACGTTTCCCACCCGGTGATGGAGTCGATCTACAACCAGTTCTATCAGGACCCGCGCTACAAACCATCGCCCTTGACCCGCCAGATGCTGGTGGGCGGACGCTTCGGGCGCAAGAGCGGGCAGGGCTTCTACCGCTATGAAAATGGCCAGGTGGTGGACGGCCCGCAGCCGCAGCCGGTGCCTTCCATCAAGCAATTCCCGCCGGTATGGATCGCCACCGAAAACGCCGAAGACTACGAGCGCCTCAGCGCCCTGGTGATCGAGTTGGGCGCACACCTTGAAAGCGCGGCGCAGCCTTCGCCTGAAGCGTTGTGCCTGCTGGCGCCCTACGGTCTCGACGCCACCTCGGCCAGCGAGCGCTTCCACACTGACCCGGCACGCACCCTGTGCATCGACCTGCTGACCGACCTGTCGCGCCACCGCACCCTGATGCAAAACCCGCTGACGTCCACCGCCACCCGCGATGCCGCCCACGCGTTGCTCGCCAATGACGGTGTAGGTGTGACAGTGATCAGCGACAGCGTCGGCTTCGTTGCCCAGCGCACCCTGGCGATGGTGGTCAACCTGGCCTGCGACATTGCCCAGCAACGCATCGCCAGCGTCGACGATATTGACCAGGCCGTACAACTCGGCCTGGGTTATCCACAAGGCCCGCTCGCCTGGGGCGATGCCCTCGGGCCACGGCGCATCCTCACGATTTTGCAACGCATGAGCGAACTTACCCACGACCCACGTTATCGCCCCAGCCCCTGGCTGCGGCGGCGTGCGGCGCTGGGGATTTCCCTGCGTCATGAAGAGCCGGCAGTCGGCTGATTTCGATTCATCACAGGACAAGAATAATGGGTGCATTGACAGGTTTGCGGGTGCTGGACTTAAGCCGGGTATTGGCCGGGCCCTGGTGTGGCCAGGTGTTGGCCGACCTGGGCGCGGAAGTGATCAAGATCGAACGGCCACAGAGTGGCGACGATACCCGCGGCTGGGGCCCGCCGTGGATGAAGACCGACACCGGCGAGTCGTCCGGGCAGGCGTCTTATTACCAGTCCACCAACCGCGGCAAACTATCCGTGGCCATTGACCTGGCCACCAGCGAAGGCCAGGAACTGGTGCGGGCCCTGGCGGCCAGCTCCGACGTACTGATCGAAAACTACAAGGCCGGTTCCCTGGCGCGTTATGGCCTGGATTACGCGACCCTGGCCGAGATCAATCCACGGTTGGTGTACTGCTCCATCACCGGCTTCGGCCAGACCGGCCCGCGCGCCGAAGAACCCGGCTACGACTTCATCATCCAGGGCATCGGCGGCCTGATGAGCATCACCGGCGAACGCGACGACCTGCCCGGCGGCGGCCCGCAAAAAGTCGGCGTGGCGTTCTCCGACCTGATGACCGGCCTGTATTCCACCGTCGCGATCCAGGCCGCACTGCTCAGCCGCGAACGCACCGGCGTTGGCCAACACATCGACATGGCGCTGCTGGATGTACAAGTGGCAACCCTGGCCAACCAGAGCATGAACTACCTGGCCTCGGGCAAGGTGCCGCAGCGTTTCGGCAACGCCCACGCCAACATCGTGCCGTACCAGGTGTTCCGCGCCGCCGACCGCGACTTCATTATTGCCTGCGGCAACGACAGCCAGTTTGTAGCGCTGTGCCACAGCATCGGTTTGCCGCACCTGCCGGAAGACCCGCGCTTTCGGCGCAATGCCGATCGGGTTGCGCATCGGGCGGAGATTGTCGAACTGTTGTCGGCGCACTTCCTGGGGCGCACGGCGGACGAGTGGGTGGCGAGTATTCACGCCTCGAAAGTACCGGTGGGGGCGATCAACAACATCGCGCAATCCCTGGAAGAGCCGCAGGTGATTGCCCGTGGGTTGATGGTGAAGATCCCGCATCCCAGGAATCCGCAGTTCGAGATGGTCGGCAGCCCGATCAAGATGTCGGGCACGCCGGTAGAGTATGTAAGGCCGGCGCCGATGTTGGGGCAGCATACCGATGAGGTACTGGGCGAGCGCCTCGGCTTGTCGGCAGAGCAGTTGGGGCAGCTCAAGGCAGGAGGGGTGATTGAGCAACTTGACTGAAGGATGGCGGCCCATAAGGCCGCCATCTTTGCGCACGACTTTTTAGCGCGCGACTTCTTTAAGGTAGGCAGTTCGGGCCGCAACGGCAGTCGGCGTGAAATCCGTAAACACACCGTCAACACCGGCGCGGAAAAAGGCCATGTATTCCGCCGCCGGGCTGCCCTTGTAGGCACCTGCCAGGTATTTGGCTTCGTTGCGGAAGGTGAAAATATGCACGAACAGGCCGGCCTTGTGCGCATCGCTGATCAGGCTGGTGGGCTTGACAGTGTCGACCTCGGGCAAGCCGGGGTTTTGCGCTGAAGCGGTGGTCAGCAACATCGCTTGCGGCTTCCACGGCCCGATGCCGTCGGCATAGGTCTTGACCTCGGCCAGCCCGGCCGGGGTCAGCATCGCACCAAAGGCGCGTGGGTCGCCGGCGACGGTCCAGCTGTAGGGGCGGCCGCTGACGAAGGTGTTGGGTTTGTCGGTGATGAAAATGGTCTCGCCGGTCTTGAAGTTCACCCCGTTCCCATCCACCAGTTGAACCGCCCTGGATTGCAGGCCGATGGAGCGCAGGTATTTCAGGCTGTTCGGGTCGAAGCTCTGCACGAACACCGGCGCGTCTTTGCGATTGAGGTTGTTGTCTTCAAGGGTCTTGAGAAACGCCGCTTCGAACGGATGACTGCCCGGCGCGCCGCAGCCGTTGGCGATGGCCTGGGCATTGTTCCAGATCGGGTTCTTGCTTTCCGGGTAGGTGGTAATCACCCGGCCAGTGGCGGCGCTTTTGGCTTTCGCGATGTCGATCACTTCCTGGAAACTCAGGATCGGCAGCTTGCCGTTGAGTTCGGTCGGGCGCTCGTCGCGGGCATCATACGTCGTGCCGCCGATCCATTGCTTGAGTTCGGCCAGGGTGAAATCGCTGATTGACCAGTCGTTGGTATGGTCTTCGCCATCCACGATCAAGGACTTCAACACGGATTTTGGATCGTTGGGGTCAGTCAGATCACTCAGGTACTGGGCCGGGCCATTTTCTGCAGTGGCCGGATACCTGACGTTAACCAGTACACCCGGCACCGTGCGCTTGCGGCGTGCAACTTCGGGATTGGTCTTCGCGACGTCGCTGATGTTGGTGTTGTCGCTCAACCAGGGATTGTGCCGGGCCACCAATACACAGTCCTTGGTCATGTGCAGGTCCAGCTCCAGCGAATCCGCACCAGCGTCGGCTGCATGCTCGTAGGAGGCCCGGGTTTCTTCCGGGTACAGTCCTGGCAGGCCGCGATGGCCGATAACCAGCGGCGGTGCGCCGTCCAGGGTTTTGAACGAAGCAGGCGCGACAGGCGCGTTCCTGGTCACACTGTCACACGCGCTCACCGTCAGGCTGCATCCGATAACGATAAAACGGGCAAGCAGGGTTTTTACCGCTGGCGGGCCTGAGCGAGTGTGCATGTGTCGTCCTTCAAGAAGAGGGTAGGGGCGGGGTATCTGCGGATGTTGGCGTTGACGTATGACAGCGTCGTGACAGGAAGTGGCGTGGTGATTTTCCAGCGCGGCGCACCTGGGGTGAAGCAAAAATCTCACTGAATGCTTGACTTCTCCTTTTCAATCAGTAACATACGGCGCATTCCGCGATAGCTCAGTTGGTAGAGCAAATGACTGTTAATCATTGGGTCCCTGGTTCGAGTCCAGGTCGTGGAGCCAGATAGTAAAAAAGCCTGCAGCGATGCAGGCTTTTTTTTGCCTGGAATTTGTCCCGGACACTCGATTCAGGCGTGCCCTCGAAACAGACGATATTCGGCAGGCATGCACACCGCACAAGGACGAAATCCCGCGGCGACAGCCGTCGCTTCATCGAGAAAAAACACGCGATTTTTCACGTAGCCGCCACGCGCAATGGCTCGCAGCGCCGCACGACAGTCGAGCTTTCCATAGCGCTTGCCGCGACGGTGGCCGCCCAGCGTTCCCGGCTCGAGGCTTGGGTAGGGTTTTGCATCTGCGCCCATCAGCATCCACACGTTTTTGTCAGCCATCGCCTGTCCTCCTGCCGTAGCAGCCTGCGGTACCTCCGCCATGTATCGCCGATCAGATCGGGTAACACACCCGGTTTCTTGCTTTTTTTATCACTCAAAAAGGCTCAAAGTCGGGCACGCTATCCATTTCTGCTTTTCGACAGGATTCGAACATGTCAAAACTTCCCGAAACGTCCAACGATCCCTACCAATGGCTTGAAGACGTCGACGGCACGCGTTCACTGGACTGGGTACGCGCCCAGAACCTCAAGACCGAAGACCGGCTCGCCCGCTCCGACAGCTTCAAGCAGATCAAGGCCGAGGTGCTGGAGATACTGGACTCGGACAGCAACATCCCCTACGTCGATAAGGTCGGCGCCTATTACTACAACTTCTGGATGGACGCCGCCCACCCGCGGGGCCTGTGGCGTCGCACCACGCTGGCGGAGTACCGCAAGCCTCAACCTGCCTGGGAAACGTTGCTGGACCTTGACGCACTGAACGCCGCCGAAGGCGAAAACTGGGTGTGGCACGGTGCTGATTTCTTGCGCCCGGACTACCAGCGCTGCCTGCTGGCGCTGTCCCGTGGCGGCGCCGATGCGAATGTCACCCGCGAGTTTGATCTGGCCAGCAAGACCTGGGTCGAAGACGGCTTCCAGTTGCCCGAGTCCAAGGGCGGCCTGGGCTGGATCGACCGTGACAACGTCTATGTCTATACCGATTTTGGTGAAGGGTCGATGACCCGTTCCGGTTACCCGCGCATCGTCAAGCAGTGGCAGCGCGGTACGCCGTTGAGTGCCGCCAGTCTTGTCTATGAAGGCGCGCTGGATGATATGTACATCGCGGCGATGCACGACGACACGCCCGGCTACGAGCGTGACTTCGTCAGCCGCACGCTGGCGTTCTACAACAACGAGCTGTACCTGCGGTGCAGCGACAACCAGTTAAGCAAAATCGACGCGCCGAACTCGGCGGAAAAGTCGGTGTACAAAGACTGGCTGCTGCTGGAACTGCGGGAGGACTGGACGCTTGATGAAGTGTTTGTGGCCGGCTCGTTGCTGGCGATCCGGTTTGATCGCTTCATGGCAGGCCAGCGGGATTTCGAGGTGCTGTTCACCCCTACGGACAGCACCTCGCTGGCAGGGTTTTTCTGGACGTTGAATCACCTGGTGCTGAACGTACTGGATCACGTCAAGAACCGCCTCAGCGTCCTCACTCCCGGCGCGAACGGCTGGCAGCACAGCCCGTTCACCGGGGCGCCGAGCATGGGGACGGTGGGTGCCAGCGCAGTGGACAGCGACGACAGTGATGCCGTCTGGCTGGTGACCACTGACTACCTGACGCCGACCACCTTGTCGCTGGCCGAGATCGGTGATCCGCCCGAGGTACTGAAAACCCTGCCGGCCTTTTTCGATTCCAGCCAGCACGTGATCGAGCAGCACTTTGCGGTCTCCAGGGACGGCACTCGTGTGCCCTATTTCCTGGTGCTCGGCAAAGACCTGCCGCGCAACGGCACGGCGCCGACCTTGCTCTATGGTTACGGCGGCTTTGAATACTCCCTGACCCCGTATTACTCCGGTAAGGCAGGCCGCGCCTGGCTTTCGAAGGGCGGGGTGTACGTGGTTGCCAACATTCGCGGTGGCGGTGAATACGGCCCGCGCTGGCACCAGGCCGCACTCAAGCAGAACCGTCCGCGTGCCTACGAAGATTTTGCCGCAGTGGCCCGTGACCTGATCGACCGCGAGATCACTTCGCCCCGACATCTGGGCGCGGAGGGTGGCAGCAACGGTGGTCTGTTGGTCGGCAATATGCTTACTCAATACCCGGAACTGTTCGGTGCAATCGTCTCCCAGGTGCCCTTGCTCGACATGCAGCGCTATCACCTCCTGTTGGCCGGGGCGTCGTGGATGGGGGAATACGGCAACCCGGACGTACCTGAAGAGTGGGCGTACATCCAGACGTTTTCTCCATACCACCTGTTCGATCCGGCGAAGGCCTACCCACCGGTGTTTTTCCTGACCTCGACCCGCGATGACCGGGTGCATCCAGCCCACGCCCGCAAGCTGGCGGCGAAGATGATCGAGGCCGGCGAGGACGTGACGTACTACGAAAATATCGAAGGTGGGCACGGCGGGGCGGCGGACAATGCACAGGCTGCGCATATGAGTGCGCTGGTCTACAGCTTTTTGTGGGAGAAGTTGAGTTCTAATCGGGACTGAGTGTTGCCAACCTTAATTGCTGGTACACCTGCACCAATTGGTCGAGCGTAAACCCAAGGTTTCTGCCGCTGGGATTGGGCAGAACCCACACCGCCGCACACCCCAGGGTGTGCGGTTGAAGTCCCCAGGCAATCTGCTTCTGCCCGCTCAACGCGCTATAGGCGGCCTTTCCCAGAAACGCCACATACCGTGGCGCATAACGTGCGATCTTGCGTTCAAAACCCGCCGCCGCCGCCCTGAATTCATCCGCCGACAACTGATCCGCCCGGGCCGTAGGCCGCTCCACCACCGTGGTCAGCCCGCATTGGTATTGCAGGATCGTGCGGTCGTTCTCCGGCTGCACTTCATGGGGCGTAAACCCGGCCAGGTGCAGCGTGCGCCAGAACCGATTGCTCCTGCCCATGAAGTGATGCCCGGTGGTGGCGGCCTTCAGCCCCGGGTTTATGCCGCAGAAAATCACGGCCAGGTCTTTGGTCAGAATGTCTTCGAGTGTTTCGTTCATGCTGAGTCTCAGGCAAGTGTCTTTCACGACGTTGGGAAAAACACAGGGGCGGTCTGGCGTATCGCGTTAGTCGGGATACCCTGTGAACCTGTTCAGGCTATCTTTACAGCGGCCATCATGGTTAACGGGGCCCGCAGGTCAACAGCAGAGCTGCTTTATGTGGGAGCGGGCTTGCTCGCGAAAAAACCGAGAACGCCGCGTTGAATCAGGATGCCAGCGTCATCGTTGACGACCTTCGCGAGCAAGCCCGCTCCCACATTTGACTGTGCCCGCTCTTGATTTTGATCTTGGGCGGCCCGCGGAGTAATGCCGGCAAGAGCGGAACCAATATCAGCCATTACCTAAATAACCGATATACCCCCTAACCCAACAACGCCCGAGCAAACTCATCAGACGCAATAAAGTCCATGGCCTTACGCAACTCGCAAGCCGCCTCAGCCCCAAACACCTCATCAAACCGCACCGCCATCTGCCTGGACACCACCCGCGCCTCTTCGTATTTACGCTGCCCCGCGTCGGTCAACAGCACCCGCCGGCTGCGACGGTCCAACTCATCCACCCGCAACACCACAAGCCCATCCCGCACCAGCGGCTTGAGCGTATGCCCCAGGGCCGACAAATCCATCACCAACGACTGCGCCAGGTCGCGCATCTTCGGAGCGTCCCCATTGGCGATGTGGTTCATCAGCGAATACTGGGTGGCCTTCAAACCAAACGGCGCAAACGCCTCGTCATAGATCTGCGCCATACGACGGGACGCGCGCCGCACGGCTCCGTTGGAACAGGTGCTCGGGCTATTCAGGACAGGCGGTGCGCATTTCACAGGCTGATCACTCGCTACAGATCAAGGGTTAACCGAACGTTAATCCGGCAAGATGAATATTGACACATGCTGCAACAAATTAGTTGCGTATGCCACTAAACGCTATATCGTGGCATATGCCTCTATTTTGACCGGATGTCAGTGCAGTTGGCCCGGAACACAGACGGGCGGGGCAGGAGGGAAGCGCTGTTCGGTACCTCCTTCAGTCATCAACTTCCTGTCTGGATCACATCTATGCTCAACCTCGTGCGCATCGCATTGCGGCGCCCCTATACCTTCCTGGTATTGGCTATTTTCATTCTGATTGTGGGCCCGCTCGCGGCCTGGCGTACCCCGACCGACATCTTCCCCGAAATTCGCATCCCCGTGATTGCCGTGATCTGGCAGTACACCGGCTTGCCGCCCGACCAGATGGCCGGCCGCATCACCTCGCCGTTCGAGCGGGTGCTGACCACCACGGTCAACGACATCCGCCATATCGAGGCGCAATCGCTGAACGGCTACGGAATCGTCAAGGTGTTCTTCCAGCCGGGAGTCAACATCAGTACGGCCAACGCGCAGATGACTTCGGTGTCCCAGGCCATCCTGCGTCAACTGCCGCCGGGCACCACGCCGCCGCTGATCCTCAACTACAGCGCCTCGACAGTGCCGATCGTGCAGTTGGCGTTGTCCGGCAAAGGCCTCAGCGAACAGAAACTCGGTGACCTGGGCCTCAACACCGTGCGCCTGATGCTGACCACGGTGCCCGGTGCCGCACTGCCATACCCGTTCGGCGGCAAGACTCGCCAGGTGCAGATCGACCTCGACTCCGCACGCATGCAGGCCCGTGGTCTCTCGGCGCAGGACGTGGCCACTGCCCTGGCCACGCAGAACCTGATCACCCCGGTGGGCACGCAAAAGATCGGCAGCTACGAGTTCAACCTGCAACTGAACAACTCGCCGACGGACTTCCACGACCTGGAAAACCTGCCGATCAAGACCGCCGACGGCACCACCGTGTTGATTCGTGACGTGGCCACGGTGCGTGACGGCAACCCGCCGCAGACCAACATCGTGCACGTCAACGGCAACCGCTCCGTGCTGCTGCCGGTGCTCAAGACCGGTTCGGCGTCGACCCTCGGGGTGATCGCCGGGATCAAGGACAAACTGGCCGACAACAAAGGCGCCTTGCCGCCCAACCTGAATATCGACCTGATCGGCGACCAGTCGCTGTTCGTGCGCTCGGCCATCAGCGGCGTCGCCCGGGAAGGGATCATAGCGGCCGCGTTGACCAGCCTGATGATCCTGTTGTTCCTCGGCAGTTGGCGCTCCACGGTGATCATCGCCACGTCGATCCCGCTGGCCATCCTGTCGTCGATTGCCACGCTGTCGGCGCTCGGCGAAACCCTCAACATCATGACCCTCGGCGGCCTGGCATTGGCCGTGGGGATCCTGGTGGATGACGCTACGGTGACCATCGAAAACATCAACTGGCACCTGGAACAGGGCAAGCCGGTGGAGACGGCGATCCTCGACGGCGCGGCGCAGATCGTCACGCCGGCGTTCGTGTCGCTGCTGTGTATCTGCATCGTGTTTGTGCCGATGTTTTTCCTGGAAGGCGTGGCGCGCTTCCTGTTTGTGCCGATGGCCGAAGCGGTGATCTTCGCGATGATCGCCTCGTTCATCCTCTCGCGAACCCTGGTGCCGACCCTCGCCAATTACCTGCTCAAGCCTCACGAACATCATGCGGACGGTACGCCGGTGGTGGCGCCGTCGAGCAACCCGCTGGTGAAATTCCAGCGCGGGTTCGAGCGCCAGTTCGAGGCGTTTCGCGGGGTTTACCACGGGGCACTGGAGAGTGCCTTGCACCACCGCCGTATCGCGGTGATCGCGATGCTGGCGTTCGTCGCCGTGTCGTTTGCGCTGGTGCCATTCCTGGGTCGCAACTTCTTCCCCGACGTCGACTCCGGGCAGATCCTGTTGCATGTGCGTGCACCGATCGGCACGCGGGTCGAGAGCAATGCGCGGCTGGTCTCGCAGATCGAGAACACCATTCATAACGTGATCGAGCCCCGGGAGCTGGCGGCCATCGTCGACAATATCGGCCTGGCCATCAGCGGGATCAACGTGGCCTACAACAACACCGGCACCGTGGGTTCACAGGACAGCGACATCCAGATCAGCCTGAAAGAGGGCCATCGTCCCACCGCCGAATACATGCGCGAACTGCGGGAGCGGCTGCCCCGTGAATTCCCGAATGCGGTGTTTTCGTTCCCGGCTTCGGACATCGTCGGGCAGATTCTCAACTTCGGTTCTTCGGCGCCGGTGGATGTGCAAGTCAGCGGCAATAACCTGCCCGCCAACTTCACCTACGCCAGCACGTTGCTGCGGGAAATCCGGCGGGTGCCGGGTGTGGTGGATGCGCGTATCCAGCAGTCGCGGCAACTGCCCACGTTCAAGATCGATGTGGACCGTACCCAGGCCCAACTGGTGGGCCTGAACGAGCGCGATGTGACCAACAGCCTGGTGGTCAACCTGGCGGGTTCCAGCCAGGTGGCGCCGACGTTCTGGCTCAACCCGGCCAACGGCGTGTCTTATCCGATTGTGATGCAAACCCCGCAGTACGGCCTCGACACCCTGGCCGCCCTGCATAACCTGCCGTTGAGCGGCAGCCCCGGTTCGGCGCAAGACCAGACCCTCGGCGGCCTGGCGTCCATCGAACGCAGCCACGCGAACTCGGTGGTGACCCAGTCGGACATCCAGCCGGTGGTCGAGGTGTTGACCGCAATTCAGGGCCGCGACCTCGGTGCCGTTGCCGCCGACATCCAGAAGATCATCGCCGCCCACGCCAGCGAAGTGCCCACCGGCTCCAAGGTGCTGTTGCAGGGTCAGGTGCAAACCATGAACGCGGCCTTCAGTGGCTTGCTGTTTGGCCTGCTTGGCGCGGTGGTGCTGATCTACCTGCTGATCGTGGTCAACTTCCAGTCCTGGGCTGACCCGTTCGTGATCATCACCGCCTTGCCGGCGGCGCTCGCGGGCATCGTGTGGATGCTGTTCATCACCCACACGCCGCTGTCGGTACCGGCGCTGACCGGGGCGATCATGTGCATGGGCGTGGCCACCGCCAACGCCATCCTCGTGGTGAGCTTCTGCCGCGAACGCCTGGCCGTGCACGGGGATGCGGTGCAGGCGGCGCTTGAAGCCGGCTTTACCCGTCTGCGCCCGGTATTGATGACCGCGATTTCGATGATCATCGGCATGGCGCCGATGGCGCTGAGCCTGGGGGAGGGCGGCGAACAGAACGCCCCGCTGGGCCGCGCGGTCATCGGCGGGCTGGCCTTCGCCACCATTGCCACGTTGTTCCTGGTTCCGCTGATTTTCAGTCTTGTGCACGGGCGGCGTCAGCACGCCACGCTTGCGACCACCGCCACTCAAGGGGTTTGACATGTCTGCTTCCGTTTCCAATCCGGGTTCGCCCCGCCGTAAATCCCGTGGTCTGCTCTGGCTGGTGCTGGGGCTGGTGGTCCTGGTTGCCGTGGTGGTATTCGGCATCGGCGTGCGCGCCAGCGAATCCCATGACCTGAAAACCTGGACCGATGCCCAGGCGTTGCCCAGCGTGATCCTGATCACCCCGAGCGTGCAGCCCCAGGGTCCGATCCTGAACCTGCCGGGGCGTCTTGAGGCGTATTCGCGGGCGTCGATCTTTGCCCGGGTCAATGGCTACCTCAAGACCTGGAACGTCGACATCGGCGACCACGTGAAGGCCGGGCAACTGCTGGCCGAAATCGACACGCCGGAGCTCGATCAGCAACTGCTGCAAGCCAAGGCCGTGCTGGCTTCGGCCCAGGCCGACGAGTCGCTGGCACAGACCACCGCCAAGCGCTGGCAGGCAATGCTTTCGTCGGACTCGGTGTCGCGCCAGGACGTGGATGAGCGCACCGGCGACCTGACTGCCAAGCAGGCCAAAGTGGTCGCGGCCAGGGCCAACGTCGACCAGTTGGTTGCCACCAAGGGCTTCCAGCGTTTGACTGCGCCGTTCGCCGGCGTGGTCACTGCACGTTCCACCGATGTGGGGGCGTTGATCAGTGCCGGTGGTGCCACTGGCAAAGAGCTGTTCGCGGTCTCTGACGTCAGCCGCCTGCGGGTGTATGTGCAGGTGCCGCAGTCGTCGGCGCCGCAGATTCAGGTGGGCACCGTGGCACGTCTGAGCGTGCCGGAGTATCGCGGTGAAACCTTCAACGCCAAGGTGATCGCCACTGCCGATGCGGTGAACGCCGCGTCCGGCAGCACCTTGGTGCAACTGTTGGTGGAGAACCCCGGCAGCCGCCTGTTGCCGGGCGGCTACACCAGCGTGCAGTTCACCTTGCCGGTCCAGACCGACGTGCTGCGCTTGCCTGCCAGCGCCCTGGTGTTCGATGACAAGGGCATGCGCGTGGCCACCCTCGACGCGAATAATCATGTGCACTTCAAGACCGTGACCATCGCCCGGGACTTCGGTGACAGCGTGGAAATCGGCAGCGGCCTGGTCGCCACCGACCGCGTGATCGACACCCCGCCCGACGGCCTGGCCGATGACGATTCGGTGCAACTGGCCGCCAATCCCGTGGAGGCCAAACCCCATGGCTAAGCGCACTTGCCTGGTATTGGTCGCGACCCTGGGCCTGGGCGCCTGCCATCTTGCGCCGCCGCTGGACGTGCCGGAGGTACCCATTGCCGCGCAGTTCCATACCCAGGGACCGTGGACCGTCGGCACGCCGAACGACCAAGCAAGTCGCGACGGTTGGTGGCACATCTACAAGGACCCGCAACTGGACGCGATGGAGCAGCAGTTGCTACAAAGCAACCCGGACTTGAGCGCGGCACTGGCTCACTATTCCCAGGCCCAGGCGTTTTTGGCCCAGGCGCAATCCGGGCTGTTTCCAAAGCTGATCGGTTCCAGCAATGCCCAGCGCATTCGCCAGTCGGACACCCGCCCACTGCGCTCGGCCAGCCCGCCGAATGTTTACGATTCCGGGACAGTGGGGGTAGAGCTGGACTATGAAGTCGACCTCTGGGGCCGTGTGCGCGACACCGTTGCCGCCGGCACCAGCGACGCCCAGGCCGCCAAGGCCGACCTGGCCTCAGTGCGTCTGAGTTTGCAGGCGCAATTGGCCGACAGCTACATCCGCCTGCGGGGCATCGACCGGCAAGACCAGTTGCTGCAGGAAACCAGCGATGCCTATGCCAAGGCTTTGAGCCTGACCGAAGGCTTGCACGGCGGCGGTATCGTCTCCGGCCTGGACGTGGCGCGGGCGCGTACCCAACTGTCGACGGTCAAGTCGCAGCTGAGCCAGAACCGGGTGCAGCGTGCAGTGCTTGAACACTCGATAGCGGCGATGCTGGGTGAGTCCGCATCGACCTACACGATTGCCCCAAGCGTCGCGGATATCGCCTTGCCCGGCGTGCCCACCGGTGTACCGTCTACGCTGTTGCAGCGTCGGCCGGACATCGCCGCTGCCGAGCGCCGGATTGCCTCGGCCAATGCGCGCATAGGGGTGGCGAAAGCCGCCTGGTTCCCGGCCCTTACCCTGAGTGCCCAGGGAGGTTTCCAGAGTGATGAGTTCGCGCACTTGTTGAGCGCGCCCAACATTTTCTGGGCAATTGGCCCGTCGCTGGTGGGGACGATTTTTGACGGCGGCGCGCGCCAGGCCGGGGTGGACAGTGCCAAGGCGGCAACCGATGAAGCCGCAGCCAAGTATCGTGGTGTAGTGTTGACCGCGTTCGAGCAGGTGGAGAACAACCTGTCGATCATCTCCGGGCTCGACACCGCCCTGGTTGACCAGCGCGATGCGGCGGCAGCCGCGCAGTACGCCGAGGACTTGTCCCTGGCCCGCTATCGCCAGGGTGGCGCGGCGTACCTGGACGTGGTGACGGCGCAGGTAGCGTCGTTGCAGGCACAGCGCACGGTGCTGGATCTGCAGACTCAACAGTTAAGCGCCAACGTAGGGCTGATCAAGGCACTGGGTGGCGGCTGGAATATGGCCCAACTGGCCCAAAAGAACCTGTAGGAGCGAGCTTGCTCGCGAAGGTCGTCAACGATAACGCGAGCATCCTGAAAGAACACGGCGCCCTCGAGTTTTTCGCGAGCAAGCTCGCTCCTGCCGTTAGTTGTTGTGAACATTGAATCCAAGGAGTAGTGGCATGACTGATTACGTACCGCCAAAAGTCTGGACCTGGAAGACCCAAAACGGCGGCACCTTCGCCAGCATCAACCGGCCCATTGCCGGCGCGACCCACGACAAGGAATTGCCGGTAGGCCGTCATCCGTTGCAGCTGTATTCGTTGGCAACGCCCAATGGCCAGAAGGTCACGATCCTGCTGGAAGAGCTGTTGGCCCTGGGTCACAAGGGGGCGGAATACGATGCGTGGTTGATCAAGATCGGTGACGGCGACCAGTTCGGCAGTGGCTTCGTCGGGGTCAATCCGAACTCGAAGATTCCCGCGCTGCTGGACCGCAGCGGGCCCAAGCCGATTCGGGTGTTCGAGTCGGGTGCGATCCTGCAGTACCTGGCCGAGAAGTTCGGCGCGTTCCTGCCCACCGAACCGGCGGCCCGTGCCGAATGCCTGTCGTGGTTGTTCTGGCAGATGGGCAGCGCGCCGTACCTGGGCGGTGGCTTCGGGCATTTCTATGCCTACGCGCCGACCAAGATCGAATACGCCATCGACCGCTTCGCCATGGAAACCAAGCGCCAACTGGACGTACTGGACAAGCAATTGGCCGAGCACGAATACATTGCCGGGGATGAGTACACCATCGCCGACATGGCGATCTGGCCGTGGTACGGCGGCCTGGTGAAAGGCCGCTTGTATGAGGCGGGGGAGTTTCTCTCGGTGCAGGATTACAAGCACGTCGTGCGCTGGGCCAATGCCATCGAAGCGCGGCCGGCGGTGCAGCGTGGGCGCCGGGTCAACCGTGTGTCGGGCGAGCCGTCAGAGCAACTGCGCGAGCGGCATGACGCGTCGGACCTCGACTGACCCACCACACCCACCCTTGTGGCGAGGGAGCTTGCTCCCGCTGGGCTGCGCAGCAGCCCCAAAACCTGCGCCCACGTTCTACCTGAAAGAATGCGGGCTGCTTATTGGGGCCGCTTCGCGGCCCAGCGGGAGCAAGCTCCCTCGCCACAGGTTTCAGCGGTGTCTTCACGGCGTTCCCACTTGGCAATCACCAGCGGTGCCAGGGCATTGCCCAGCACGTTCAACGCGGTGGTCGGCATTTCCATCAGGCGATACACCCCGGCGATGAAGGCGATGCCCTCCAACGGCAAGCCCGCACTCGCCAGGGTCGCCGACAGAATCACGAACATGAACCCCGGCACCCCGGCCGCGCCCTTGGATGTCAGCACCATGGTCACCACCAGCAGGGCCTGGTCGCCAAGGCTCAGGTCGATGCCATACAGCTGCGCCACAAACAGCGTGCCGATCCCCAGGAACAGCGACGCACCGTCCAGGTTGAACGAATACCCCACCGGCACCACAAAGCTCACCAGTGAAGGCGGCACGCCGTAGGTTTCGAGTTTCTTCATCAGTTGCGGCATCACCGCCGCCGAACTGGCGGTGGAGAACGCCAGAATCAGTTCGTCCTTGATATGTCGCATCAACGCAAACAGGTTGATCCCGCACAGCCGCGCCACCAGGTTGAGCACCACCAGCACGAAGAATGCAATCGACACGTAGCTGACCAGGATCAGCTTGGCCAACGGCAACAGCGAGCTGAAACCGAAGTTGGCCACGGTCACCGCGATCATCCCGAACACGCCGATGGGCGAGTAGGCCATGATCATCGACGTGACCTTGAACATCGCCTCCGACACCCCGCGCAGCAGGGCAATCACCGGGTCCTTGCGCTCGGCCGGCAAGCGCGAAACCCCGAGGCCAAACATCACCGCGAAGAACAGCACCGACAGCAGGCTGCCCTGGGCCATGGCGTTGATGACGTTGTCCGGGATGATCCCGACAATGATCTGCCCCAGGCTGTGGCCGCCGCCGGCGCTGCTGGTGGGCAAGGTCACGGCACTCGCTTGCAGGCTGGCCAGTTCGGTACCGGCACCCGGCTTGAGCAGGTTGCCCATCACCAGCCCGACGATGATCGCCAGGGTGGTGATGCAGAAGAAATAGCCCAGGGACTTGGCCCCGATGCGTCCCAGGGATTTACCGTCACCGTGCCCGGCAATGCCCACCACCATGCAGGCAAACACGATGGGCACGACGATCATCTTCATCAGCTTGATAAAGATATCGCCCGCCGGTTGCAGCAGGTTGTCCACCAGCCACGGCCGGGATTCGGGAAAACGGTGCAGCAGGGCGCCGATGGCGATGCCGGCGAGCAAGCCGATCAGGATTTGCCAGACCAGCGCGATGCGGGGCTTGTGCATGGGAATGCCTCATTTATATCAATGATTATGAGTGTTGTTCTAGGCAGTCAATGAGCGGCCATCCCTGGCCGCCGGGTGGGGCGGGAATCCGTCAGCGCAATCGATGGCACGCTTCATTCAGGCGAAGGCAACCTTCTTCAATCACGTCAAGCGAGCTGGCGAAAGACAGGCGGATATACGGCGACATGCCGTACGCCGCGCCGCTTACGGTGGCCAAGCCGTGTTCCCGCAGCAGGTGCTCGGCCAGTTGGGTGTCACTGTCGATCCGCTCGCCGTGGGCGGTGGTCTTGCCCATCAGCCCGGCGACGTTGGCGAACACGTAGAACGCGCCATCCGGTGGCGTGAAGCTCACGCCGGGAATGTCTTCGAGCAGGCCCAGCATGCGTTCGCGGCGTTGCTGGTACACCTCGCGCATCCCGGCGATGGGCGCCTGGTCGCCGGCGAAGGCGGCAACTGCGGCAGCCTGGCTGAGGGAACTGGGGCAGGTGGTGGTTTGCGAGAGCAGCTTGGCAATGGCCGCGATCAGCCAGGCCGGGCCGGCACCGAAACCCAGGCGCCAGCCGGTCATGGCGTAGCCCTTGGAGGCGCCGTTGACGATCAGCGTGCGCGGCTTCAGGTCCGGTGCGAGTCGGGTCAGGGAAACGTGGCGGGCATCGTCGTAGACGAAGTGCTCGTAGATCTCGTCCGCCATGATCAGCACATGGGGATGGCGCCGCAGCACCGCGGCCAGGGCCAGCAGTTCGGCCTCGTTGTACACCGCGCCGCTGGGGTTGTTCGGGCTGTTGAGGATCACCCATTTGCTGCGCGGGGTGATCGCTTGTTCCAGGGCCTGAGGCGACAGCTTGAACCCCAGTGACTCGTCGCCGGGAATGATCACCGGCGTCGCGTCATTCAGCCGTGCGATGTCCGGGTACGACACCCAATACGGCGTGTGCACGATGACTTCGTCGCCGCGATTCAGGGTCGCCGCCAGGGCGTGATAAATGATGTGCTTGCCACCGCACCCGGCGATCACTTCGTCCAGCCCATAGTCCAGCTGGTTATCGCGCTTGAGCTTGAGGCAGATCGCCTGGCGCAGGGCGAGGGTGCCGCTGGTGGCGGTGTAGTGGGTGTCGCCACCGTGCATCGCGGCGCTGGCCGCCTCGAGGATATGCGCGGGTGTATCGAAGTCCGGCTCGCCCACGGTGAAGTTGACGATGTCCCGGCCCTGGGCGCGCAGTTCGCTGACCAGTGCGTTGGCGGCGATGCTCGGGGAGGGCGCGATGCCCAGCACCCGGTCGGACAGAAAGGCAGTGCTCATGATGACTCCCCTCAGCCTGCCAGGCCGGCCTGTTGCAACACCTTGTCGATCCAGCTCTGGCGCACCGCACCGCTGGCGATTTCGGCTTTGACTTGCTCTTCGTGGGCCGCGTGTTGCGCGGCCTTACGCAGCACTTCGGCGGCGTCGGCCTGGGAGAAGGCGACCAGGCCGTCTTCGTCACCCACCAGCACATCCCCCGGGTTGATCAGCATGCCGCCGATGGACACCGGCACATTCACCTCGCCCGGGCCGGTCTTGTAGGGGCCGCAATGCACCACGCTGCGGGCGTAGCAAGGGGTGTCCTCGAAGCTCGCGACATCGCGAATCGCCCCGTCAATCACAAACCCCACGCAGCCGCGTTGCTGGGCGTAGAGCTTGACCAGTTCGCCGATCACCGCGTTGTTGGTGTCGCCCTGGGCGTCCACCACCAGCACGTGGCCGGGCTCCAGCATGCTCAAGGCCTTGTAGATCAGCAGGTTGTCGCCGGGGCGGGTTTTCACCGTGAGCGCGGTGCCCACCAGCTTGCCGGTGCGGTTGTAGCGGTTCAGCCCACGGGCGCCGATGTGCCGGCCGAGGTTGTCGCTGATGTGCGGGGTGACCACGTGAGTGAAGGCTTCGAGCACTTCGGCAGAAGCCAGCGGCGGGTTGGGGAGGATGCGGGAACCGGGCAAGGACATGGCTGTAACTCCGATTGATCTTATGGGTCTGTGGCTAGATCTTAGAAGTGATGAACATACAGTTTTAGCGATATTTTATTATCTGATAGGATCGCTTTTTCTCATGGGAGATAGCCGATGATCACGTTCAAGCAAATCGACGCGTTGTACTGGATTGCCGAGCTGGGCAGTTTCGAGGCGGCGGCGAACAAGCTGAACATGTCGCAGTCGGCGATTTCCAAGCGCATTCAGGAGTTGGAAGAAACCTTCGATGTGGAGATTTTCGACCGCAGCAAACGCAATGCGCGGTTGACGGAAAAGGGCGCCGAGTTGCTCGACTACGCCAAGGACCTGCTGGAGCGTCGTGACTACATGCTGGAGCGGGTCAGCACCCGTGAAGTGCTGGTGCGCAGGTTTCGCCTGGGGGTGACGGAATTGACGGCTTTCACCTGGTTGCCGGCGCTGGTGGAGGCGTTGCGCGAGGCCTATCCCAAGGTGCAGATCGAGCCGTCGGTGGAGTTGAGCAGTGAGCTGTTTCGCAAGCTGGAGAGTGATGAGCTGGACCTGGTGATCGTGCCTGATGCCTACAGTGATTCGCGCTTCCTGAGTACGCCGCTGGGCAGTGTGGAAAACGCCTGGATGTGCGCACCGGGGTTGGTCAGCGAGGCTGATCCGGTGGGGCTTGAGGCATTGGCCGGGTATACGGTGTTGACCCAGGGTTCGCACTCGGGGACGGGGCTGATTTATGAGCGCTGGTTGGCAGCGCATGCTGTGCAGATGCCGCGCAAGTTGACCAGTCATAACCTGTTGGTGCAGGTCGGGCTGGCGCTGTCGGGGGTGGGGGTGAGTTATTTGCCCAAGGGGTGTTTGTCGCATTTGATCGAGCGCGGGGAGCTGCGCGCGCTGGTGACGGAACCGGCGCTACCGAGGGTTGGGTATGTGGCGTTGCATCGCGGGGATCGGCAGTTTGGCTTGAACCAGAATGTGGCGCAGTTGGCGGTGCAGTGTTGTGATTTTTCGCGGTTGTTGTTTTGAGTGTATATCCGTTATTTAGGTAACGGCTACTTAGGGTTCCGCTCTTACAGCGG
>NZ_JACAQY010000026.1:0-13294 GCF_013386835.1 Pseudomonas sp. IPO3774 | reverse complement strand
AGCCGCTGTAAGAGCGGAACCGATATAAGCCATCACCCAAATAACGGATATACACCCCACCTCAGCAACAAAGCCTACGCCGTCTTCCCGGTATGGTTATTCAGCGAAATAACCTTGGTCTTCCCAATCCGGTGACGATAAATCTCACGCAGGTACTTGATCGCCTTCTTCACACAATCCCGCGACAGACGAATATCGTTGATCGACACAAACTTGTCCTTGTCGTTGATCAACTCACGATACTTCTTCTCGTACATCGGCTTGATCGCATACCAGTTGGTATCCAGGATCTTCGCCGGGTTCTCGAACTCGTTGAGCAGCTCATCAATCCGGTCTTCATCAAAATCCTCATGGATGATGAAATCCAGGATCGAATTATCCAAGGTGTCATCAAACCGATACGGATTACGCGCAAAACAGCGCTTGATAAATGCCACGATCAACGTCAAAAAATCATCCGACAGGCACGGGCTTTTAGCGATCAAGGTCGTGAGCGACAAGTTGGCCGACGCCCCGATCACCAGCGCATACCGTTTGAGCGTCGTATTGGGAAACAGGCTGTTGAGGTGCGTCTTGAGCCGATTCAGGTCCATATAGGACAGCTTGTAATCCTTGGGCAACGACACAATCGACACCACCGACGAGCAGTTCTTGAAGAAGTGCAAGTCATGCAACGCCGCCGCGTCATAGCCGGAATTCTTGTACTGCTCCAGGGAGGCCTTGTACCGCTTGGACTCAATCGGCAACAGGCTGATGCCTTCGATCGCCTGGGTCACCTTGTTGAAGTGCGGCAGATCAATGGAACGGAAAAACAAGTCGTCGATGTTCAGCCGCTGCGGCTCTTTTTCGAACACCTTGAACTTGTCGCTCGAAGGCGCCGGCGTTTCCGGCACCACCGATTCGGCATAGGCAATCGCTACCGGGCCGGCCAGGCTCATGAACAGGTCGTTGGCATCCAGGCGGATGGTCTCGCCAATGTCGATCCCGGCGCGACGGAAGTAGTTCTGGTCGTAGTCGGTGGTAACCGCCTGGGCCGTCAGAATGTTGAAGATCTGCTGCGAGATGTACTGGTTGGCGTGCTTTTCCATGGCATTGACATCAATGTTCTGGATGTTGCCGTCATCGCTTTCCTCGGCGTAACGCATGATGTCGTTGGAGATCAACATCATTGCGTTCCACGGTCGGATACGGCCTTTCACGCTGGCTTCGCTGCTGTCTTCATTGTCGAAGTTGTACGAGAAGTCCCATTCTTCCGATAGGTATTTGCACAACAGCCGCCCGGCGTTGATGTGCAGCGCCTCGGACATTTCGCTGCGGTGATCGGAGATGTTCGGCAGCACACAAATCCCGCTGGTGAAGATCGGCTCGAACACGAAGGCGTGACCGCTTTTGCTGTCATGTTCATCGGCGGGCTTGGTGTCGAACGTCTTGTTCATGTACGAGTGCTGCTGGGCCAGGCCGAACTCCGAGGCCATGCCTGAACCGGTACCGCCGCCGGCACTGAAGATCGAGAAGTACAGGCGCGACTGGTTGGCCTTGATGCCGCAGGAGTCGATCAGGTACGAGTGGATCATCTTCCAATCGGGGCTGGAGAAGCGCTGCGTGTCTTTGTTGAGGATGATCTTGGCCAGGTACTGGCCGAGGATCGGCGCGTTACCGGCGCCGCCGGCATGGACTTCCGAGAGGTCCATGATTTTCATCTTGCTGTAGTCCCGCAGGAAACCGCTTTTCTCACCCTTGCGCGAGAAACGGATGCGCCCGGCAATGTCCTTGTCCAGGTCGCCCAGCATCACCAGCGGCTCGACCAGGAACACCGGTTTGGTGCCCTTGTTCGAACCCAGGCGCAGGTTGTTGCGAATCCACTGGGCGGGGCGGTAGCCCTTGTCGGTTGATTTGTCTTCGTTGCTGAATTCGTTGAGGTAGAACTTGCGGGCGTTGTACACCAGCTCTGCCACATCCAGGGCAATGTTGGAGCCACAGCGGCCCAGGCCGATCAGGCACACCGAGGGGAATTCCTGCTCATTGCGCAGTTCACCGTCGACTTCCAGGTTCGGTGCGCGCGGGAACACCATGTCGCGCAGGCCGTCGAGGTTGTCGAGGATGCGGTCGGTGTTGGTTTCGGTGAAGTACAGGTACTGCTGGGTGGCCAGTGGGCGGGCGGTGCTCAATGACTTTGAACCTGAGGGTTTTTCCGCAGGGGCTGTCAGCAACACGTCGGATACCGCAGTGGCAGAGTTATTTTTAGAAGTCATTGTGCGCCATGTGCCTGGACGGATGGCTGAGTAAGTATCAAATAGCCATCACAGAATGAGAGATCGCGACTTTACAGTGCGTCCTGGTCCTGGGCGATAGGGTTTAACCCTAGGGTTTTAAGGGGAAAGCCTGGCCGGACTCTGATGAATCGGCCGTTCGTCGGGGTTCTTTAGTGAAATGATGGCGATTTGCCAAATAAACGGCGTCAGCGAATTGGCCGAACGATGGACGCCGGGCCCGCACGACCCGAAGGCGGATCTTTCGGCGCGGGGTCACCCCCCGTCAGGCCCAGCAGGCTGAACAGGTTGTTCTGGTCCAGGCTGTTGATCACCGCGCTGATATCACTCAACGGCACCGCAGCGCTGAGCAGGTAACCCTGAACAAAATCACAGCCGTGTTTTTGCACCACTTCAAATTGTTGCAGGGTTTCCACGCCCTCTGTCACCACCTGCAGGTGCAGGGTGTGGGCCATGCCGATAATGGCCTGGACGATCTCGATGTCGGCGTTCGACTTGGGGATATCCTGGATAAATGAACGGTCGATTTTCAAGGTGTTCAACGGCAGGCGCTTGAGGTAGGCGAGGGACGAGTAGCCGGTGCCGAAGTCGTCGATGGACAGCGACACGCCCAGGGCGCGGATTTGCCGCAGCAATGCCAGGGTGCTGCTGATATTGCCCATCAGCGCGTTCTCGGTTACTTCCAGTTCCAGGCGATTGGCCGCGATCCCGCCGAAGCGCAGGGCGTTTTCGATCTCATCGGCCAACTCGTCACGGGTCAGGTTCAGGGCCGAGCAGTTCACGGCCATGACCAATTCGGTGTGGCCTTGTTCCGACAGCAGGCTCAGGTCGTGACAGGCCTGGCGCAGCACCCAGTGATCCAGTTCGGCAATCAGCCCGTTGCTTTCGGCAATGCCGATGAACCGGTCCGGGGTCAGCAGGCCATGTTGGGGGTGTTGCCAGCGCACCAGGGCTTCGAGGCGCGTGACCCTGCCTTTTTTCAGGTCAAGTATCGGTTGGTAAAACAGCACCAACTCGTTCTTGCCCCGCAGTGCGGCGCGCAGTTCCTCTTCCAGCTGCAGTTCCAGGAAGGCCCGGGTTTTCAGGTTGGAGCTGAAGAAGTTCAGGCTATTACGCCCGGCATCCTTGGACTGATACAGCGCCAGGTCAGCGGTCTTCAGCAGCTCTTCGCTGGTTTTGCCGTCTTCGGGAAACAGGCTGATGCCGATGCTGGTGGTCATCACCATGCGCCGGCCGGCCAGTTCGATGGGGTCTTTCATTTTCTGCATGATGCGCTGGGCCATGTGCCGCGCTTCATCGCGGTGATGGATGCTGATCAGGATGCAGAATTCGTCACCGCCAAACCGCGCGACCACGTCGTCATGGCTGCGCACCGAGCTTTTGATGTGGCCGGCCAGCACCGTCAGCAGTTCGTCGCCGGCGTCATGGCCGAGGCTGTCGTTGATGCGCTTGAAGTGATCGATATCCAGGAAGATCACCGCCAGCATGCCGTCGGTGGCGGTTTTTTCCGCGAGTTTCTCGGCGAAGATCTGGTTGAAACCACGGCGGTTGAGCAGGGTGGTCAGGGCATCGTAATGCGCCACCTGTTGCAGCGAGGCGCGGGCCTGGTCCAGTTCGGTGAGCAGGGCGTTGACCCGGCGCAGGTCGGTTTCCTTGTGTTGCAGCTTCTTGTCCGCGAGGGCAGCACTGATGCTGCTGCCAATCACCAGCAGAGCGATGACCGCCACCAGCAGCCCCAGTTGGACCGGGTTGTTGTCCACCGGCAGTGCCGACTGTACGAGGTCTTCGGGTACCAGCAGCTGCATGGCCGCCATGCCGGTGAAGTGCATGCTGATAATGCCCGCGCCGAGCACCAGGCTGGCCGCGTACTTGAGCAATTGATGGAACATGCCGGTGCCGTTGCGCAGGTACAGCGACAGCAGCAACGCCGCCAGGCTGGCGCCGATCGCGATCAACACAGAGGCGAGGAACAAGCCAGTCTCGAAATACACGCCCGCCTCGGAGCGCATGGCCGACATGCCCACGTAGTGCATCAGCGCAATACCCAGCCCCATCCACACCGACGCCAGCACATATTGGTGGGCGCGCAGCCTTGGATGACTAAGGGTTTGCATGGCGAACAGCGCCGCGATCAGGGCGATCAGCAGCGAGGCGAACGTCATGATCAATTCGTAGTGAATCGCGATAGGCGCCTGGAAGGCCAGCATGCTGATGAAGTGGGTCGACCAGATGCCGCCTGCCAGGCAGCCCGCGCCTACCCAGCGCCAGTGCCGTTGAGCCTTGGGGTTGTCGACATGGCCGACCCGCTCGGCCATGTCCAGGGTGCCGAAGCCCGCTGCACAGGCCACCACGTAAGCCAGTAGCACCAGAAAGGGGTTATGACTGCAATTGAGTAATAAGTGCCCACTGTCCGGAAGGTCGGTAAAAAAATGCAAACCAAGCCATTCCATAGCATGTCCCGTCACAGAGTTTTAGTCTGACTGCGTCTTTCAGTATAGAGAGCGTGAGCGAGTTACAAGGATTGATGGCAGATTGCTTCTAATTATTTGGCGATGATTTTATAAACAACTAGAACCAAATGATTAGGGATGACCGCCCGGGTCGCCCGATGGAGTGACATCAGACTTACGAATCATTACAGACAATCCCCACGAGGCTGACTAGATTGCAGGTTCCGGGCTCAGGATGCGTCTGGCATCGCGGCTCACATAACAATAAAAGAGACGGACCCATGCAGAACTCGACCCAAGCGGCGAATGCCTGGCGCATTCTGTTCCTGCTGTTCCTGGCCAACCTGTTCAACTTTTTCGACCGCACCATTCCCGCGATCATCATCGAGCCGATCCGCATGGAGTGGCACCTCAGCGACTTCCAGCTCGGGATCATCGGTACCGCGTTCACCATTGTTTATGCAATTGCCGGCTTGCCGCTGGGGCGCCTGGCCGATACCGGCTCGCGCAGCAAACTCATGGGCTGGGGCCTGGCGGCGTGGAGTGGCCTGACAGCGGTCAATGGTCTGGTGGGCAGTTTCTGGACCTTTTTGCTGGTGCGCATGGGCATCGGCATCGGCGAGGCCAGTTATGCGCCGGCGGCAAACTCGCTGATCGGTGACCTGTTTCCCGCCCACCGCCGTGCCCGGGCCATGGGGATCTTCATGCTGGGCCTGCCCTTGGGCCTGTTGCTGGCCTTCTTCACCATTGGTGCGATGGTCAAGGCGTTCGACAGCTGGCGTGCGCCATTCTTTATTGCCGCGGTGCCGGGGCTGATCCTTGCGGTGTTCATGTTCTACATCAAGGAACCCAAGCGCGGCGCGGCGGAAGCCGTGCAAGTCTCCCAGGAGAAAGTCGACCGGCCGATTCGCCGGGTGCTGGCGGTGCCGACATTCCTCTGGCTGGTGCTGGCCGGGTTGTGCTTCAACTTCGCCACCTATGCCTGCAACTCGTTCCTGGTGCCGATGCTGCAGCGCTATTTCCTGCTGCCGTTGCAGGATGCGGCAGTCGCCACCGGTGTCATCGTCGGTATTACCGGCCTGGTGGGCCTGACCCTGGGTGGCTGGATTGCCGACAAGATCCATCAACGCATCGCTAACGGCCGGCTGCTGTTCGCGGCGTGCAGTTTGATCATCTCGACCGTCACCACTGCTTGGGCGTTGCACGCCGGGCGGATCGAGATCGGTGTGTTTGTGGCGTTGTTCAGCGTGGGCTGGTTGTTTGCCTACAACTTCTATACCTGTGTTTATACGGCGATCCAGGACGTGGTCGAGCCGCGCCTGCGGGCCACGGCGATGGCGTTGTTCTTCGCCGGCTTGTATTTGCTGGGGGGTGGCATGGGGCCGATTGTGGTGGGCGGGTTGTCGGATCATTTTGCCCATTCGGCGATGTATGCCGACGGTGCCCAGCAGATGACCGAGGCTTACAAGGCGGTGGGACTGCATGACGCCATGTACCTGATTCCGGTGGCGCTGTTTTTGACCATGCTGTTTCTGTTCCAGGCGTCCCGCAGTTTTGTGCGCGATGCTCAGCGGATGAAGGATGGGTTGGGGGTGGTGGAGGTGCCGGGTACGGCGGTTACTGCCTGAGACCGAGGTGACGCCTTCGCGAGCAAGCCCGCTCCCACATTAGACCGCATTCTCAAGATGGAACTCGGTCAAATGTGGGAGCGGGCTTGCTCGCGAAGAGGTCATCAATAACAACGATGTCTACAGTGAATAAAAAAGGCCCGCATTGCGCGGGCCTTTTTGTTTGGCAGGGTAGGGCGGCGAAGTTAGCCCGCGACCAACACCCGAATCGCTTCCAGTCGCAGCGCCGCCTTGTCGAGCATCGCCAGGCCTTGCTCGCGCTGTTGGCGCAGGGCAACCAGTTCGCTGTCGCGCACGGTCGGGTTGACCGCTTGCAACGCGGTCAGGCGCGCCAGTTCTTCGTCGGTATCCGCCGCCAGGCGACGTTGAGCCTCGGCCACACGCTCGGCGTGACGCGGGGCAATCTTCTCCTCACCGGCGTTGATCCGCGGCGTCAGCTGGTCGCGCTGGGCCTGGACGAACTTGTTGGCGCTGGCCCGCGGCACGCTTTCCAGCTGGTCGTTCAAGGTCAGGAACGAGACGCGGCCCGACAGGTCATTGCCGTTGGCATCCAGCAGGCAACGCAGTGCCGCCGGTGGCAGGTAACGGCCCAACTGCAGCGAACGCGGAGCAACCACTTCGCTGACGTAGAGCAGTTCCAGCAACACGGTGCCCGGCTTGAGCGCCTTGTTCTTGATCAGCGCCACGGCGGTGTTGCCCATGGAACCGGACAGCACCAGGTCCATGCCGCCCTGCACCATCGGGTGTTCCCAGGTGATGAACTGCATGTCTTCGCGCGACAGCGCCTGGTTACGGTCGTAGGTGATGGTCACACCTTCGTCGTCGCCCAGGGGGAAGCTGGCGTCGAGCATTTTTTCGCTGGGTTTGAGGATCAGCGCGTTTTCCGAATGGTCTTCGCTGTCGATGCCAAAGGCGTCGAACAGGGTTTCCATGTAAATCGGCAGGGTGAACTGGTCGTCTTGCTCAAGGATCGCTTCCACCAGCGCATCACCTTCGCCAGCGCCGCCGGAGTTGAGCTCCAGCAAACGGTCGCGGCCGGTGTGCAGTTCGGCTTCGAGGCGCTCGCGCTCGGCACGGGCTTCGTCGATCAGCCCTTGCCACTCGCCGTCGTCGGCGTTTTCCAGCAGCGGCAGCAGGCGCGGGCCGAACTGGTGCTGCAAGGCGTTGCCGGTCGGGCAGGTGTTGAGGAACGCGTTCAGCGCCTCGTGGTACCACTGGAACAGGCGCTCTTGCGGGCTGGTTTCCAGGTACGGCACGTGCAGTTCGATCACATGTTTCTGGCCGATCCGGTCCAGACGGCCGATCCGTTGTTCCAGCAAGTCCGGGTGGGACGGCAGGTCGAACAGCACCAGGTGGTGGGAGAACTGGAAGTTGCGGCCTTCACTGCCGATTTCCGAGCAGATCAGCACCTGGGCGCCGAATTCTTCGTCCGCAAAGTAGGCGGCAGCGCGGTCACGCTCGAGGATGTTCATGCCCTCGTGGAACACCGTGGCCGGGATGCCGGAGCGCACGCGCAGGGCGTCTTCCAGGTCCATGGCGGTTTCGGCGTGGGCGCAGATCACCAGGACTTTGGTGCGCTTGAGCATCTTCAGCTGGTCGATCAGCCACTCGACGCGCGGGTCGAAACGCCACCAGCGTTGTTCTTCATCGACGTCCGGCTGCGACTGGAAGCTGACTTCCGGGTACAGCTCGGCGTGCTCGCCCAGGGGCAGCTCGAGGTATTCGTCCGGGCACGGCAGCGGGTAGGCGTGCAGCTTGCGCTCCGGGAAACCTTGCACCGCGGCGCGGGTGTTGCGGAACAGCACGCGGCCGGTGCCGTGGCGGTCCAGCAGTTCGCGGACCAGGCGGGCACTGGCTTCGGCGTCGCCATCGTTGACGGCGGTCAGCAGCGCTTCGCCTTCGTCGCCGAGGAAGCCCTGGATGGTCTTGTGGGCGGCGGGCGAGAGACGGCCCTTGTCCAGCAGTTCCTGGACGGCTTCGGCCACCGGGCGATAGTTTTCGCTCTCGGC
The DNA here is from genome assembly GCF_013386835.1 of Pseudomonas sp. IPO3774. Lineage (NCBI taxonomy): Bacteria > Pseudomonadati > Pseudomonadota > Gammaproteobacteria > Pseudomonadales > Pseudomonadaceae > Pseudomonas > Pseudomonas sp. IPO3774. The sequence continues at coordinate 4,937 of NZ_JACAQY010000026.1, read as the reverse complement.
GCGAAAGGCGTGCAGGTCGTGGAAACGGTTCGGGTCCAGCAGGCGCAGGCGCGCGAAGTGGCTGTCCTGGCCCAGTTGCTCAGGGGTTGCAGTGAGCAGCAGCACGCCCGGAATCACTTCGGCCAGTTGTTCCACCAGAGAGTACTCGGGGCTGGCTTTTTCTTCGTGCCAGACCAGGTGGTGCGCTTCGTCGACCACCAGCAGGTCCCAGCCGGCCGCGAACAGCGCGTCCTGGGCCTTCTCGTCGTCCACCAGCCATTCCAGGGCCACCAGCGCGAGCTGGGTGTCTTCGAACGGGTTGGTGGCATCGCTTTCGATAAAGCGCTCTTCGTCGAACAGTGCGACCTGCAGGTTAAAGCGGCGGCGCATTTCCACCAGCCACTGGTGCTGGAGGTTTTCCGGCACCAGGATCAACACGCGGTTGGCGCGACCCGACAGCAACTGGCGATGGATCACCAGGCCGGCTTCGATGGTCTTGCCCAGGCCCACTTCGTCCGCCAGCAGAACCCGCGGCGCGATACGGTCGGCAACTTCACGGGCGATGTGCAGTTGGTGCGCGATCGGTTGCGCACGCACGCCGCCCAGGCCCCAGAGCGAGGACTGCAACTGGCGGCTGGTGTGTTCCAGGGTGTGGTAGCGCAGGGAGAACCAGGGCAGCGGGTCGATCTGGCCGGCGAACAGACGGTCGCTGGCCAGGCGGAACTGGATGAAGTTCGAGAGCTGGGTTTCCGGCAGGGTGACCTGCTCGTTCTGCCCATTGAGGCCGTGGTAGACCAGCAGGCCGTCGACGTCGTCGACTTCTTGCACGGTCATTTTCCAGCCTTCGAAATGGGTGATGGTGTCACCCGGCGAAAACCTCACGCGAGTGAGGGGCGCATTCCGTAGCGCATACTGGCGAGTGTCGCCAGTGGCCGGATAGAGCACGGTTAACAAGCGGCCGTCCTGTGCCAGAACGGTGCCTAACCCCAGCTCTGCTTCGCTGTCACTAATCCAGCGTTGCCCCGGTTGATACTGCTGCGCCATGCTGCCTGACTCCCGCCGTGAAAAAGCCGACTATTCTAACGGAACACGGCTTCCAGACCAAAAGGAATAGGTGCAGCTTCGAGCTTTAAGCTACAAGCGGCAAGAAAAAGGGCGGTATCTTCGTCGGATAGATGACGATTGGTTCACAAGTTGGCGGCTTGACGCTCAAGTCGTCACCCACGCAGCCGACAGTCTGCTGAACAGGAGACTAATAATATGCTGCCACCCATGCTGCCCTTGAGTGTTGTGCCGGTCACGTCGCAGCTTGACCCAGTGCGCCAGAAGCCGGATATCCCGCCCGTGGCGCCGGTTCAGCCAGGCTCCAACGAAAGTACCATCGACCTGCAAAAGCGCGATCCCGAGGAAGCGGCTTTGCTGCTGCGCGAGGAGCAGCGTCGCCAGCAGGAACAGCAAAAGCGTCGCCGCGAAGCCGATGAAGACTCGCAGGAGCACCTGGCTGTTCCCGGTGACGAACTCAACGCCGACAACACCGTGCCGGTGGTGCCGTTGATTGAAGACGCACCACGGCAAGGCTTGTGGGTGGACGTCGAGGTTTAATCCCGCAGTTCGCGCAGGGCGGCGATCAGTTGCTCGATGTCTTGCGCCGTATTGAGGTAGCTCACGGAGATTCGCGCCACGCTGTCCAGCTCGCGGGCCTGCATGTCCAGTGGAGTGTAGGGCACGCCATTGGCACCGATGTTGATCCGCTTGAGGCCCAGGCGGCGCTTGAGCTCGAAGGCGTCCCAGCCGGCCAGGTTGAACGCGATCAGGCCGGACTGGTTTGCGCTGGTTCCCAGGTCATGCAAGGTAATCCCGTCGATTCGGCGCAATTGTTCACGGATTGTGTCGCTTAACAGCCGGACCGTCTCGCGGACCCGCTCGACCCCCAATCGATTGACCTCCAGCAACGCATTGCCCAGGCCTGCCAGCAAGGCGAACGACACTTCGCTGGTTTCAAAGCGCCGGGCGTCGTTGCGCAAGTCAAATCCCGCAGGGCTCCAGGGCGCCGAAAACACATCGCGTTGGGCCGGGTTCAAGCGCTCGAGAAAATCCGGCCGCACATAGAGCAGGGCGGTCCCCCGTGGGCCGCGCAGATGCTTGCGCCCGGCGCCCTTGAGCACATCGCAGTGCAGCGCTTGCACATCCACCGGCACCTGACCGATGGCTTGCCCGGCGTCGATGAAATAGGCAATGCCATGACGCCTGGCCAACGCGCCGATGGCCTCGGCCGGGTTGATCAAGCCGCTGTTGGCGGGGAGCCAGGTCAGGTCGATCAACCGCACCCGGGCGTCGAGCATGGCTTCCAGGCCGGCGACGGATACCGCGCCGGTTTCATCGCAGGGGATCACTTCTACTTGTGCACCCGATTGCACGGCCGTCTGCATGCTCGCCAGGTTGCCGCCCCATTCGTGGCGGCCCACCAGAATGCGGTCGCCTGGCTGCCACGGGCCCAACGCCTGGAACGCCATGCTCCAGGCGGTCGAGCCACTGCTGGCGAAGGCAATCGATGACACGGGTGTATTGAGCAGTTGCGCGGCGGCGCGACGGGCTTTTTCCGCCAGCAGTGCACCGTGTTCGCCGGCCTCCATCGGGCCGTCGCGGGCTTCGCGCTGCAACTGGTCAATGATTGCATCAAGCGTCCCTTGGCTGGGCAGGGAGGCCCCGGCGTGGTTGAAGTGGACGATGCCGGATTGGCAGCCCGGCGTTTCGTCCCGCAGCTCCCGGACCTCGGTCAGGGACAGCGCAGTCACGGCTGCAACTCGAAAATCGCGTCGATCTCCACGGCTACGCCGCCCGGCAAGCTGGCGACGCCCACGGCCGTACGGGCATGCCGGCCCTTGTCGCCGAGGGCGTTGACCAGCAAGTTCGAAGCGCCATTGGCGACTGCACCCTGGCGCTGGAAATCACCACTGCTGGCGATAAATACGCCCAACCGAATGATGCGCACCAGTCGCGACAGGTCATCGCCCAGGGCATCGCTTAATTGTGCCAACAGGCCCAGCGCCGCGAGTTCGGCGGCCTTGGCGCCTTCGTCTTCGCTGATGGATTCGCCGAGTCTTCCGATGTAGGTGGGTTTGCCGTCCACCAGCGGGATTTGGCCGGAGATGAACAGCTGGTTCTGGCTGATCACGAAATTGACGTAGTTGGCAATCGGCTGGCTGGGTGTCGGCAGGCTCAGGCCGAGGGCTTGTACGCGTTGTGAGATGGAGTGGCTCATGATGAATCCTCTTGGAAAGAGTCTTCAGCATGGGCGGGGCGATTTTCGCCGACAAACGGATAGATTTAACGCGACGTATCGAAATAACTCATGCGTCAGCGCAGATTTCCCGCAGCCATTCACTAAAACAGGCGGCCGCCGTGCTGGTTTCGCCATGCGGGGCAATCAGCCAGTAACCGATCTCGCTTTGATAGGGCGGCCAGTCGAAGGCCTCCACCAATGTGCCTTCCTTGAGCCTGCGTTCGATCAGGCGGTGACGGCCCATCGCGATGCCCTGGCCGGCGACGGCGGCTTCGACCACGATGTTGTAGTCGTGCAGCAGCGCCTTGGGGTAGTGCTCCACATCCACCTGATAATGCCGGGACCAGTCGGTCCACTCGAAAGGGCGGTGCGAGGTGGCCATCAGCAGCGGGCCATTGGCCAGTTGGCTGGCCTTGAACGCCGGGCTGCAAACGGGTGACAGTGTTTCGCTCATCAGGCGCGTGGCCTGCACGTCGGTCCAGTCGCCCTTGCCGTAGCGAATCGCCAGGTCGACCTCGGCGGCGGCGACATCTGCCAGCTGAATCGCCGGCACCAACTCCACCTGGATGTGTGGGTAGCGGCTGAGAAACCCCGCCAGGCGCGGTGCCAGCCACAAGGTGGCGAACGAGGCGAGCAGGCCGACGCGCAGTACGCTGGTGGCGGGCGGTGTTTGCTGCTGGCGGGTGGCGGCGGCGATGGTGTCGAGGGCGGGGCGGATCTGGTCGTAGTAGTGTTGGCCGTCTTCGGTCAGATCGATGGCGCGGGTGCGTCGGATAAACAGCGGTTTGCCCAAATGCTGTTCGAGTTTCTGCACTTGATGGCTGAGGGCGCTTTGGGTCACTGACAGCTCGGCGGCGGCCTTGATAAAACTCAAATGCCGGGCCACGGCCTCAAAGGCGCGCAGGGCCAGGAGTGGGGGAAGGTCCTTGTGCAGTGCCACGTCGAACGCTCTGTGTGAGGGGGTGGGATGGGGGGATTTTGCGGGCAAATGCGCGGGATGACATCGATTTTGTTTACGCGGGATTGGCGCAGGACGCATTATTGGGGCATCCAAGCCATTACGTAAGCCAAGCCATGAGTGACGATGACAAGCTGATTGACCTGAATGCCGAACGGGCCAAACGTGTTCATGATCTGAATGACAAGCGACTGAATGAAGTGCGCCAGGCGTTTGAACAGGCGATGCCGTTGGGGAAGCCCAAGAAAAAGCCGAAAAGCAAACCGAAAAAGCGTTGATATAGCCTGCATCGTTTGATGCAGGTCAGTTATTTCCCTTCTTTACGCTCCGTCGCGGGCGACATTGATCCTCGTCAATTTCTTCTTTCGTCTTCTTGGTTAACTTAGCCCTATCGCAACAGGGCAAGTGCAGGAGGCCGGTCATGTTTTTCGATAATGTGGTGTTTGCCGGAGTGCTGACGGTTGGCCTCATGGTGATGTTCTTTGTAGGGTTTGGAATTTTTATCTGGAAAGACGCTAATAAGCGTAAGAGGCCTTAGGTCTTTTCGGATACATGAGCACGCAAGGCATTTTGGGCGACTTCGGTCGCCTTTTTTTTGTTTTGGATTTTTTGATTTGGATTTTTTGATTTGGATTTTTTGATTTGTGTACATATCCGTTGCTGCGGTAACGGCTACTTATGGTTTCGCTCTTACAGCGAGTCACTTTTTTACAAAAC
>NZ_JACAQY010000025.1:7762-36419 GCF_013386835.1 Pseudomonas sp. IPO3774 | reverse complement strand
TGTAAGAGCGGAACCAATAGCAGCCGTGACCGCAGCAACGGATATGTACCCATAACCCCGCCATCCCCCCCGCTAGCCCCCCGCATTGCACCCGCAGCCCAGAGCCGATAGTCTTGCAAATCATTACCAGCCCAATCGCCCCAGCACCCCGGGCCCATTGGGTAAAAGGAGAGGTTTGTGAACATCGGACAGTTCGCCTTTCAACGCCAGGTTGAAAATCTATACGTCGACCACAACGCCTGGCTACGTACCCTGTTGCGCCGCAAGCTGGGCAACGCATTAGACGCCGCCGACCTGGCCCACGACGTCTACCTGCAACTCATGCGCAAGGGCCAACTCCCGCCCACCGGCGAATCCCGGCGGCACCTGACCCAGATCGCCAACGGCCTGGTCATCGACCTCTACCGCCGCCGCCAGATCGAATCCGCCTACCTGCAAGCCCTGGCCCTGTTGCCCGAACCCTGCGCCCCCGATGAAGAAACCCGCGCCCTGGCCATCGAGGCCCTGATCCAAATCGACGCCGCCCTGCACAGCCTGCCACCCAAGGCGCGCCAGGCCCTGTTGCTGTGCAAGCTCGATGGCCTGAGCTACCGCGAGATCGCCGCCGAGCTCCAGGTCTCCGTCTCCTCGGTGGAAAAGTACATCGCCGCGGGCCTGCTGGCCTGCTACCAGACCCTGTACGGCTGACCCTCGCAATGTCGACCGAGCAGCCAATCTCCCCGGATATCATCGAGCGCGCCGCCGCCTGGATGGCCCGCCTGTGGGCCGATGACGCCAGTGCCGAAGACCACGCCAACTGCCTGCACTGGCGCGCCGAACATCCCCACCACGAACTGGCCTGGACGCGCCTGCTGGGCTTCGAGCAAAAACTCCACAGCATCCCCGCGCCGGTGGCCAGGCACAGCCTGGCCGAACCCGACGCTCCCGACTCCCCCGATCGCCGGAGCACCCTGCGCCTGCTGGGCCTGTTGGTCGCAGCCGGTGGCCTCACCTACGGCGTGCGCCGCACCGACGCCTGGCAGCTGGCGAGTGCCGGCCATAGCACCCGCACCGGCGAAGTTCGCGAAGTGGTATTGCCCGACGGTACCCGCCTGGTATTGGGCCCGGCTTCAGCAGTTGACATACAGTTCGATGACGACCAGCGCCTGGTGCTGCTGCGGGCCGGCGAGGTCTTCATCACGACCGCGCCGTCACCCCGGCCGTTTCGGGTGCAGAGTCGCCAGGGCGTGTTTCATGCCCTGGGCACGCGTTTCAGCCTGCGCCAATGCGACGACGGCAACTGCCAGTTGGCCGTGCTTGAGGGCGCCGTGCAGGTGCAGCCCGACCATGGCGCAGGTGCGCGGGTGGAGGCAGGTCAAGGCGCCACGGTTTCCAGGGACACCGTGCAGCCGACCGCAGCAGTGACTGACCGCAGCATCGCCTGGGTCAAGGGCCTGTTGGTGGCCGATGGTACCCGGCTGGACGAACTGATCGCCGAGCTGGGACGCTACCGCCCCGGTGTACTGCGCTGTGCGCCTGAGGTGGCGATGCTGCGGGTCAGCGGTGTATTGCACCTGGACAACACCGACCTGGCGCTGGACAACCTGGCCGCCGCGTTGCCGATCCAGGTGGTGCGGCGCACCCGCTATTGGGTGACGGTCCGCGCCCCTGCCTGAAAATTCCTTGAGGTTTCGATTGAGGGTTTTGGCCGCTCGTTCGGAAGATAAGGTAAGGGCGAGCAAAGGCTCATTCAGTCAGGGAGACTTCATGAGTAACAAGGATGTGGCTGCGGCCAAACCCAGGGGGCGGGGCGCGGTCTCGCAAGTGTTGCGGCCGGTGCGCGGGCGACTGATCGCTGCGGCACTGCTGGCCGGTGTGGGCAGTATGCTGACGCTGGTGCCGCTGGGGGGCATTGTGCATATCGCCAGGGTCGCCCTCGGCGCGCCGTCGATGGCCCAGGCATCGGGCGAGGTCTGGTTGACCATCAGCCTCAGCCTGGCGAGCCTGTCCGCGGGCCTGCTGTTGATGACAGTTGCGGAGACGGTCGCGCACCTGGCCGACAACCACATCACTCGCCACTTGCGCCTGGCCATCGCCCAGCGCCTGAGCCAGGTGCCGCTGGGCTGGTTCACCGAGCGGGCGTCGGGCGAGGTCAAGCAGGCGATGCAGGATGACATCGGCACCCTGCACAGCCTGACTGCGCATTTCTACACCACCGTGGGCCGTTGTGCCGGGGCCGTGCTGCTGTCGGCGGCTTATCTGTTCATGGTGGACTGGCGCATGGCGCTGGTCTCGCTGTTGCCGTTTCCGGGGTTTTTGCTGTTTTTTACCCGGGCGATGAAAGCCAGCGGCAGCCACATGCAGTCCTTTGTCGAGCGCATGACCCGGGTCAATAACGCGGTGGTCGAGTTCGTCAACGGCATTCCGGTGGTCAAGGCCTTCGGTGCCACCGGCAAGGCCCACGCCAGTTACCGCAAGGCGGTAGATGAGTTCAGCGAAGCCTTCGTTGAGTTCACCCGGCCACTGGTGGGGACGATGGCCAATGCCAACGCGATGATCGCCCCGGTGACGGTGCTCGCCATGGTGCTGACGTTTGGCCTGGTGTTTGTCAGCCTGGGCTGGATCAGCGCGGTGGAGGTGCTGCCGTTCGCCATTGTTGCACCGGGCATTTGCGCGCCACTGATGCTGCTGAGTTACATCGTGCATGATCTGGACAACGCCATCGGCGCGGCCCAGCGCGTGCAGGCACTGCTGGCGACGCCGGTGCTGGCGCAGGTGGAGCCGGGGGGCGAACGCTTGCCCAGGGACGCCGAAGTACGCGTCGAAAACCTCGGGTACGCCTACGACCCGCAGCACCCGGTACTGTCGAACATCAGCTTCACCCTCAAGCCTGGCACCGTAACCGCCATCGTCGGCGCCTCGGGTTCGGGCAAGTCGACCCTGGCGCGCCTGCTGCTGCGGTTTTTTGACCCGACCGAGGGGCGTATCACCCTGGGCGGCGTCGACCTGCGGCAGATCGAGACCTCGCAGCTCTACAACCTGATCGGCTTTGTGCTGCAAGAGGTGCGCCTGGTCCACGCCAGCGTTGCCGAAAACATCGCCCTCGGCCGGCCCAGCGCCAGCCGCAAGGAAATCGAGGCGGCGGCACGGGCCGCGAATATTCATGAGTGCATCATCGGCTTGCCACGGGGCTATGCCTCGGTGATTGGCGAGGACGCGCAGTTGTCCGGTGGCGAGCAGCAGCGTATCAGCATCGCCCGCGCAGTATTACTGGCGCCGCCGGTGCTGGTGCTGGATGAACCCACGGCCGCCGCCGATGCTGCAAACGAGGTGGCAATCCAGGAGGCGCTGTCGCGCTTCGCCCAAGGGCGCACGCTGTTGGTGATTGCCCATCGCCTCGATACCGTGATGCACGCCGACCACATCATCGTGCTGGAAAACGGCCGTATTGTTGAACAGGGCACCCATCCTCGACTGATCGCGCAAGAGGGCCGTTATGCGCGCCTGTGGGCGTCGGGCGGTTACAAACAGACTCGCGAACAGGCGCTGCTGACATGCTGAAAACCTTTATCGAACTGTTGGGCGATGACGGGCCGGTCTTCCGTCGCTATGTCGGGAAAGTGATGTTCTACGGTGCGCTGTGCGGGCTGACCCTCGCCGCCCTGGTGCCGGTACTCACCGACATGCTCAACGGTGATCTGGCCGAAGCGGCGTTGTGGCTGGTGGTGTTCCTGGCGGCGGTGGCGACGTGTTGGGCCACGCGACGCGAGGTTGAAAAGGCTGGCGTCGCGGTGGGTGTGGCGGTGCTGCAAGGCGGGCGCCAGCGCATCGGCGACCATGTGGCCGAACTGCCTGTCGGCTGGTTCACGCCTGATAACACGGCGCGGCTCAACCAGGTGGTGACCCAGGGCATGATGGCCGTGGCTCAGCTGCCGGCCCATGTATTTACTCCGGTGCTCAGCGGCGTGGTGACGCCATTGGTGCTGGTACTGGCGTTGTTTGTGCTGCACTGGAAAATGGGCCTGATCGCCTTACTGGCGTTGCCGATTCTCGGCGGCGCGTTCTGGCTCAGCGCCCGCCTTGGGCGGCGCGCCGACCGGGCGTTCCAGCGCAGCTCGGCCGAAACCAGCCAGCGCATGCTGGAGTTCGCCCAGTCGCAGTCGGTGTTGCGTGCCTTCAGTGGCGGCGGCAGCTCGGTGTTCCTGCAACGGGCGATCGAGCAGCAGCACGTGACCGGGGCGCGCCTGATCCTGCTGTCCGCCACCTCGATTCTGCTGAACATGTGGCTGGTGCAGGTGGTGTTCGCGGCCTTGTTGATCGCCGCCGCGCTCTGGCTTGACGCTTACCTGGGAAATGCCTTGCACGTGGGCTCGGTGATTGCGGTGATGGTGTCGCTGTTGCTGGTCAGCCGCTTCATTGACCCGTTGCTGGAGGTGGCCGGCTATGGCGAAACATTGCGCGGCGCCGGGGTGCAGCTTGAGGCGGTGCGCGAGATATTGGCCGCGTCGCCCCTGAAGGCGCCGAGCGCGCCGCAATCTCCACGGGATGCCTCGGTGGAACTGTTCGATGTGACCTTTCGCCACGCGGCCGGTTCGCGGGACGTGCTGCGCGGGGTGAACCTGCGTATCGAGCCCGGCAGCATGACCGCGCTGGTGGGGGCTTCCGGTTCGGGCAAGACCACGCTGTTGCGGTTGGTCGCACGGTTTTTCGAGGTCAGCCAGGGCCAGGTGTGCATCGCAGGCGTGGATGTGCGACAGATGTCCGGTGAGCAGCTCAACGCGCAGATCAGCCAGATCTTCCAGGACACGTACCTGTTCCAGGGCAGCGTCGCCGACAACATTCGCCTCGGCAAACCCGACGCCAGCGACGCACAAGTACTGGAGGCCGCGCGGCAGGCTGGCGTGCAAGAGATTATCGAGCGCCTGCCCATGGGCCTGTCGACCACGGTGGGTGAGGGCGGGGCACGCCTGTCCGGCGGCGAGCGTCAGCGTGTCGCGATCGCCCGTGCGTTGATCAAGGGCGCGCCGATCCTGCTGGTGGACGAAGCCACGGCAGCACTGGACGCCGAGAACCAGGCGGTCATCGCCGAAACCCTGGCACGCTTGCGCGGCACATGCACGCTGATCGTGATCGCGCATCAGTTGTCGACGGTGGTGATGGCCGACCAGATCGTGGTGCTCGATGAAGGCCGGATCGTGGAGCAGGGCACGCCTGAGCAATTGACCGCAAGGCAAGGGCGCTATGCCCGGTTCCTCGCGCAGCGGCGAGCATCGAAAGGCTGGCGTATCGCTTAGTGGACCCGCCAGGGCGGCGGGTCCGAAGGGCAGGTCAGAGCTTTGGCAGTTGCCCGATGCGGCCCATCATTTCGGTGACGATCTGCAGGTCCAGCAGGAACTGGTCGACGGTCTTGAACTCGTTGTCGGTATGGCCGGTGTACTTGACCTCCGGCCGTGCCAGGCCGAATTGCACGCCGTTGGGCAGCTCATGCACCGAGGTAGCGCCGGCAGACGTGCCGTACTTGTGCTCCATGCCCAGGTTCTCGCTGGCCACCGCCAACAGCGCCTTGACCCACTCGCCCTCAGGGTTGCGGTACATCGGCTCGGCGATCGAGTAATCGAAGGTCACAGCCACGTGGTTTTTCTTGGTCCAGGCGCTGAGCTTGTCGGCGATTTCGGCCTTGAGCGCTTCCGGTGACTTGCCCTTTGGCACCCGCAGGTTGACCGCCAGCTTGAAGGTAGTGTCATCTTCGCCCACATAGGTCAGCGAGGTGGTCAGCGGGCCCATGAACGCATCGGAGAAGCCCACGCCCAGCTTGGCGCCCAGGTAATCCAGGCCCCAGTTGTTGGCGGCGTAGTGCGCGGCGTCGGTGAACTGGTTGTGCTTGAGCGCGACCTTGCCGTCGAGGCTGTTGAGGAAGTCGAGGACCCTGGCTACCGGGTTCACCCCGGATTCCGGTTCGGAGGAGTGGGCGGACACGCCAGTGACGGTCAACTGAACGTCCTTGCCGACGACCTTGGCCGCCACTTCAAAGTCGCCGCCATTGCGCTTGGCGTACTCGCTGCCGGCCTTTTGCAGGCTGGCGGCCAGTTCGGCAGGCTTGTCGCTGAGCAATGTCACCACCGACGCCGACGGAATCTGGTTGGTGGCCTTGCCGCCGGTCATCGAGATGATTTCTGCGCCTTGGCCTTCAGCCTTGCGCTTGGGGAACTTGGCCATGACCGTGCCGTAGCCTTTCTCGGCGATCACCACCGGGTAGCCGCCGTCCAGCGCCAGGTTGTAGTTGGGCGTTGGGTTGTGCTCGAATTAGTACGGGATCGCGTCGCCGGAGGTTTCCTCGGTGGTATCCACCAGCAGCTTGAAATTGCGCGCCAGCGGCAGCTTCTCTTCCTTGATCACCTTCATCGCGTACATCGCCACCACGATGCCGTTCTTGTCATCCTCGGTGCCGCGACCATACATCCGGTCGCCGATCAGCGTGACCTTGAATGGGTCGAGCTTGGTGCCGTCCTTGAGCACCCAGTTTTCCGGGGTTACCGGTACCACGTCCGCGTGAGCGTGGATGCCGACCACTTCATCGCCGCTGCCTTCCAGGGAAATCTCGTAGACGCGGTTGTCGATGTTGCGGAAGTTCAGGTTGAACGACTCGGCCAGGCTCTTGATCTTGGCGGCGATCTTGATGAACTCGGGATTGTCGTGCTGGGCCACGCCGGCGACCTGGAAGGTCGGGATCTCCACCAGCTCACGCAGGGTTTCAGTGGCGGCGGCGCCGTACTTCACCCGCGCATACAGGCCCAGCAGGCGATGGATTTCATTCTGCTGGTCGGCGCTCAGGTCCTTATTGTCGAGAAAGGCACTGATGGCCGGGCCGAGGTTGTCGCTCTTGGCCACGTCATTCTTGGCCAGGCTGGCGAGGAACTGCCGGAAATCCTTGACCGAGGCATCGCTGAAGGTCTTCAGGATGACGGCGTTCTGTTGTGGGGTGAGGTTGGCTTGAGCTTGGGTGGTGAACACCGAAAGGCTGGCGGCCATCAGGGTGGCTACGGCCAGTTGCTTGAGGGAAAAATCCATTGCTGGGGGCATTCCTTTGCAGGGAGTTAGTGAGAAATGTCTGATCGAAAGGTCAGAAACAATTTCACACACTACCATCGGGAGGGCGCAGGAGGGGAGCCCCCGTTGTGGGATTTGTCCGGAGGAAATGCACAAGTGGCGCATAAACGAAAATCCAGTGTGGGAGCTGTCGAGCTTTAGCGAGGCTGCGATAGCGGTGGGTCAGGCAGCATCAATGTTGACACTGCTGCCGCCTTCGCAGCCTCGCTAAAGCTCGACAGCTCCCACAGGGTTTGGTGGTCTGCTAATCTGCGCTCGTTGAATCTCGACCGCCACCCGTGGACCTCTCAATGACATCGCCATCCGATCAAAACCTTGAACCCCAATCCGTCTGCAGCCCGATCACCAGCAGCGCCATTTTCATGGTCGCGACCCTGGCGCCTGGCAGTGACTCGGCTGAGGCGGTGCGCAGCTGGTGCGCCGATATCGCCGGCCTGGTGCGCTCGGTCGGCAAGCGTGTACCGGCGGGCAACCTGACGTGTGTCGCAGGGTTTGGCTCCAAGGCGTGGGATGCGCTGTTCGGGGGGCCGCGGCCAGCAGCGTTGCATCCGTTCAAGGAAGTGGGCGTGGCCGGGCGCCTGGCGCCGGCCACGCCGGGGGATATCCTGCTGCACATTCGTGCCGAGCAGATGGACCTGTGTTTCGAATTGGCCACCCAGTTGATGGCGGCGCTGGGGGATGCGGTGACGGTGGTGGACGAGGTCCAGGGTTTCCGCTATTTCGACATGCGCAGCATCATCGGTTTTGTCGACGGCACCGAGAACCCGGTCGGGCGCAAGGCGGTGGGTTTCACCATCGTCGGTGATGAGGATCCGGCGTTCAGCGGCGGCAGCTATGTAATGGTGCAGAAGTACCTGCACAACATGCAGGCCTGGAATGAATTGTCGGTGGAGGCGCAGGAGCGGGTGATCGGGCGCACCAAGTTGTCGGACATCGAGCTCGACGATGCGACCAAACCGAGCAATTCCCACAGTGCATTGACCACCATCACCAAGGACGGCGAGGAAGTGAAGATCCTGCGGGACAACATGCCCTTTGGCCGGCCGGGCGCGGGGGAATTCGGGACGTACTTTATCGGCTACGCGCGCTCGCCAGAGCCTTTGGAGTTGATGCTGGAGAACATGTTTGTCGGCCGACCGGTCGGCAACTATGACCGCCTGCTGGACTTCAGCACGGCGGTCACCGGCGGCCTGTTCTTCATACCGTCTGCGGATTTGCTCGAAGAACTGGCCGACCGCGCGCCTTAGGCCAACAACCCGGTGCTCACCGCCACAATCAGGAACACCCCCAGCACCGCGCGGTAGATCACGAACGGCCAGGTGGAGAATCGCTCCAGGAACTTCATCAGGCCCCAGATCGCGAAGAACGCCGACACACTGGCAACCACCAGGCCAAAGATCAAATGCGGCCAGGCGTGGGCGGGCAGCTCGGCGTGGAACAATACCCACAGCTCTTTCAGCCCCGCGAGGGCGATCGCCGGCAAGCCCAGCAGGAACGAAAACCGCGCCGCTTCTTCACGCTTGAAGTTGAGGAACAGTGCGGCGGTCAGGGTCGAACCCGAGCGGGAAACCCCAGGAATCAGCGCGCCGATCTGCGCAATGCCGACAATCAGCGCATCCCGCAGGCGCATTTCGCCCACCGTGCGCTTATGCCTCGCGCTGAGTTCAGCCGCCGCCAGCAGCACCGCCATCACCAGGCAGGAAATCCCGATCACCATCAGCCCGCGCAGCGGCGAGTTGCAGGAGTTGAGGGTCGACGACAAGGCTATCCCGGCAATCCCTATCGGAATCGTCGCCAGCACAATGGCCACCGCCAGCTTGAACCACTGGTTGTTGTAGTCACCCTGGCGCACCGCGGTGATGCTGCCGACCGTGACCTGGCGTACATCCTTCCAGAAGTAACTGACCACTGCTGCCAGGGCGGCCAACTGCATGGCCGCGGAAAACGCCGAGCCGGGATCCGGCCAGCCGAGCAGGGCGGGCACGATGCGCATGTGGGCGGTGGAAGACACGGGCAACAATTCGGTGATGCCCTGAATGATGCCCAGGATGCCTATTTGCAGGTAATCCAGGGACGCAAAGCCGACATCGAGGCCGCTGGTGCAGACGTTTGTCAAAGTACTTATCCTGAAAGCAAGGGGAGGGAAGTGACGCGGAGTTTAGTCTAACTTTGTAACGATTTTGTCGTTGACACGAGAAAAGCGCGATCGGTTCAGCAAGCAGAAAGCTTGGCCGGTGTATTGGCATTGCAGGTGGCTTTGTTGACAATGGCGGCCTGTTTTTTTGCCGAGATGCCCATGCCTGCAATCCCCGATACCACCGTCGAACTGATCGAGACCGGCCCGGAACACGCCACGTTGATCGCCAACCTTTACCAGTTCTACGCCTACGAGTCCTCGGACTGGGAACAGGAAGATGTCGAGGTGGACGGTCGCTTCTACATCCATGAGGAGCACCTGGCCCGCTACTGGGAAGACCCGCAGTGGAGTGCCAACTTGCTGCTGGTCGACGGCTTCATCGCCGGCTTCCTGCTGATCGAAGGCAGCGAACTGCCGGGGATCGATGCGCTGGAACTGGCGGACCTGTTCATCCTCAAACGCTACCGCCGCAAGGGCATTGGCCGCGCCATCGCCACTCAGGTGTTGAGCAGCGGCGAGGCGAACTGGCTGGTGCGTTTCTATGATCAGGATGAAGTGAGCCAGGCGTTCTGGCGCACTGTGTTGGATAACCTGCCGCGTCCGGTGCAGGCCATCGAGCTGGACGATGAGCCGAACCTGCTGAGTTTCCTGGTGACGCGCGCGGCGTTGCACTGAACCATCAACTGAACGCGGCGCCAGCCCCTGCACTGAACAATGCCGCCTGCATCGCCTGTGGCGGCTGGCCGAACGCCCGCAGGAATGCCTGGCGCATGCGCTCGCGATCACCGAACCCGGTCTCGCGGGCGACCACTTCCACCGGGTGCCGACTGGTTTCCATCATTGCCCGGGCGGCTTCCACCCGCAGGGATTCGATGGCCTTGGCCGGGGTTTGCCCGGTCTCCTCGCGAAACACCCGGCTGAACTGGCGTGGGCTGAGCCGCGCCACGGCCGCCAGGGCCTCGACCGAAAGGTCGTGGGTCAGGTTCTCCCGGGCGTAGGCCAGGGCCAACTGCACACGGTCGGACTTGGGGTCGAGTTCCAGCAACGCCGATAGCTGCGACTGTTCGCTGCCACGGCGCTGGGCAATCACCAGCTTGCGCGCGATGCGGCGGGCGAGGTCGCTGCCCAGGTCGTTCTCCACCATCGCCAGCGCCAGGTCCACCCCGGCGCTCATGCCGGCACCGGTCCAGATCTGGCCGTCGACCACGAACAGCTTGTCTTCCTCCAGGCGAATCTGCGGGTAGCGCTTGGCAAAGGCCGGTGCGTGCAGCCAGTGGGTGGTGGCGCGCTTGCCTTCGAGCAATCCGGCCTCGGCCAGCACGAAGATGCCCATGCACAACGAAGCAATCCGTCGCGACTGTTTGGACGCCGCCTGGACCAGCCTCGGCAGGCTGGCGTCAGGCAGTTGGAACTCCAGGTAACCGCTGACGATCAATGTGTCATAGCCCTCGGGCCGGATCGGCGTACTGTTCACCGAGAAGCCCTGGGACGTCATGATCGGACCGCCACTTTCCGACACCAGGTGAAACTCATACGCCTGCTCGCCACGCAGCAGATTCGCGCACTCGAACACCGAGCCCAGGCTGAGGCTCAAGGATTGAAAGTTCGGGTACACCATCAGCGCAATGCTGTGCATCTCATCTCTCCAGGGGGCGCGGAGCGGTGATTGTCGGCGTGTGCCAGGGAAACGGCAACCGCCTTGGCGCAATGTCCGGAATCCTTGCGGACATGACATTGTGCGGTTTTGGCCCGGCTCCTAAGCTTGATTCCATTCCAACCCACATCACCCCGAGGCACTGGCACATGAAAGTATTGATGGTTTTGACTTCTCACGACCAGCTTGGCAACACCGGCCGCAAGACCGGGTTCTGGCTCGAAGAATTTGCTGCTCCCTACTACGCGTTCAAGGACGCCGGGGCCGACGTGACCCTGGCTTCGCCGGCCGGTGGGCAACCGCCCCTGGACCCGGTCAGCGACCTGCCGGATTCGCAAACCGACCAGACCCGCCGCTTCGCCACTGACCCGGCGGCGCAACAGGCCCTGGCCACCACCGTGAAGCTGGAGTCGGTCAACTCCGGCGACTTCGACACCGTGTTCTACCCAGGCGGCCACGGCCCGCTGTGGGACCTGGCAGAGTCGAAAACCTCCATCGCCCTGATCGAAGCCTTCGAGCGTGCGGGCAAGCCGATTGGCTTTGTGTGCCACGCCCCGGGTGCCTTGCGTCACGTCAAGGCGGTCAACGGCGAGCCGCTGGTCAAGGGCCGACGCGTCACCGGCTTCTCCAACTCTGAAGAAGCAGCGGTTGGCCTGACCGACGTGGTGCCGTTCCTGATCGAGGATGATTTCAAGGCACTGGGCGGCACGTATGAGAAGGGTGCCGATTGGCAGTCCTTTGTGATTGAAGATGGCCTGCTGGTCACCGGGCAGAATCCTGCCAGTTCCAGTGACGTTGCCAAAGCGCTGTTGAAGCTGACCGCGTAACCCGCTGAATCCCCCAAAAAGTACGTTGTTGGCGGCTCCCCTGAGCGGGAGCCGGCAGCTTCTGCTTGTCTGAAATTTGAATCCGGAACTGTCCCCCCATGAGCAACAGCGCTTTAGGTACCCCGATCACACTGGGGCACCACACCCTGAAAAACCGCATCGTCCTGCCGCCGCTTACCCGCCAGCGAAGTGCCCAGCCCGGTGATATCGCCACGGACTTGATGGCGCTTTATTACCGCCAGCGTGCTACCGCCGGCTTCATGGTCAGCGAGGGCACGCAGATCGAGCCTCGCGGCCAGGGTTACGCCTGGACCCCGGGCATCTACACACCGGAGCAGATTGACGGCTGGCGTACCGTGACCGATGCCGTGCATGCCGAAGGCGGCGTGATCTTCGCCCAGCTTTGGCATGTGGGTCGCGTGTCCCATCACGAACTGCAGCCCGACGGCGCAGCACCCGTTGCGCCGTCGGCGATCCAGCCGCAGCAAGCCAAGGCATTCGTTGCAACCGGGCCCGGCACCGGTAAGTTGGTGCAGCCACCCGAGCCGCGCGCCCTGGCTACCGCCGAGGTCAAGGAGTTGGTGGGGCTTTACGCCCAGGCTGCAAAAAATGCATTGGCCGCAGGCTTCGATGGCGTGGAAATTCATTCGGCCAACGGCTACCTGGTCAACCAGTTCATCTCGGCGCATTCCAACCAGCGCGACGATGAATACGGTGGCTCACTGCACAATCGCCTGCGGTTCCTGCGGGAAATCGTCGAGGCGGTGGCCGAAGTAGTCGGCCCGCAGCGCCTGGGTGTGCGCTTTGCGCCGTTGTTCAGCGGCACTGACCAGGACCGGGTCTACATCGGCCTCGTCGAGGAAGACCCGCATCACACCTACATCGAGGCGATCAAGGTGCTTGAGGCGGCCGGCATCGCCTACGTGTCGATTGCCGAAGCCGACTGGGACAATGCCCCCGAGTTGCCCGAGTCGTTCCGCCAGGCGGTGCGTGACACCTTCAGCGGCCGGATCATCTACGCAGGCCGCTACACCGCAGAGCGCGGCGTGCGGCTGGTAGAGGCAGGGCTGGCAGACCTGATCGCGTTTGGCCGGCCGTACATTGCCAATCCCGACTTGCCCCAACGCCTGCTCAACGGTTGGCCGCTGAACCCGTTGAACGCGGACGGCCTGTATGGCGGCACCGAGGTGGGCTTCACCGATTATCCGGTGTATGCCGGGTAGGCACGGGCTACTCGATCGGGTATTTGCCGAATGCCGGGTGCTGCTCGGCGAGGGCCGCGTGGCGTTGCAAGTGGGGAAACGCATCGGCCTTCACGACGTCGGCTATCTTCAGCTGGGTGAAGGACCAGGCGACCGCCACCGTCAGGCTCGCCTGGGTCAGCGGCAAGTCGCTGTCGCGCTCGGCCACCCGCGCCTCCAATAACGCATAGGCCGCCAGCAGTTGTCCGGTCACGCGGTCGATCCACGGCTGATGCAGTTTTTCGGCGGGCCGCAGGTGATGTTCGTAGACGATCTGCACGGTCTTTTCGCACGCTGCCAGCGCCAGGCCGATCACTTGCAGATCCCTGGCAAGCGCTGGGGCTGACGGGGGCAGCAATCGGCTGCCGGCCGGCGCCAGGGCTTCCAGGTACTCGAGGATCAAGCCGGAATCCATCAGCACCGTGCCGTCGTCGAGCACCAGCGTCGGTGCCTTGACTACCGGGTTGATCCCGGAAAACTCATCGAAGGTGCTGAACACCGACAATGCCTGGTTCGAACGCGACGCCGTACAGTTCCAGGGAAATGGCCACGCGGCGCACGTAGGGCGAGTCCAGCATGCCGACCAGTTTCATGAAGCCTCCATTAACCGCAGTGTTTTGTTCTGATGACGTTATAAACCGTTTTTCCGCATGTTTATCAATCCACCCGCAACACAATCTTGCCGATATGGTCGCCACCTTCCATGCGCGCATGGGCCTTCGCGGCGTCGGTGTAGGCATACACCTCATCGATCATCGGCAGGCAACGCCCGGCCGACAGCACCGGCCACACGTGTTCGCGCAGTTGTGCGGCAATCGCGGCTTTTTCTTCCCGGGTGCGTGAGCGCAACAACGAGCCGGTAACGATCGCGCGTTTGCCGAGGATCGCCAGCAGGTCGATGTCTTTGGCGCGTGCGCCGCCGAGGAAGCCCAGCATCACCAGGCGACCTTCCATGGCCAGGGCGCTGATGTTGTCGTTCAGGTAGGAGCCACCCATGATGTCGAGGACCACATTGACACCCTTGCCCGCGGTCTTGTCAGCGATGACCTCGGCGAAATTCTGTTCCCGGTAGTTGATCGGCTCGGCTCCCAGCTCGCGGATGGCGGCGCATTTTTCCACGCTGCCGGCGGTGGCGAACGCTTCGATACCGAACTCGCGGCAGAGCATCAGCGCGGTGGTGCCGATGCCGCTGGTGCCGCCATGGATCAACACGCGCTGGCCTTTATGCGCACCGCCGATGCCGAACAGGTTGGCCCATACGGTGAAGAAGGTTTCCGGGATCGCTGCCGCCTGAATCCAGTCCAGGCCATCGGGAACCGGCAAGGTCTGGCTGGCGGGCACTGCGCAGTACTGCGCATAACCGCCGCCATTGGTCAGGGCGCACACCTTGTCGCCCAGCGCGTACTCGCTGACGCCTTCGCCCAGCGCGACCACCACACCGGCCACTTCCAGCCCGGGAATCGGGCTCATGCCGGGTTTCATCGGATACGTGCCGGCGCGTTGCAGGGCGTCCGGGCGATTGACGCCGGCGGCGTGCACGCGGATCAGCACTTCGCCGGGGCCGGCGACAGGTACCGGCTCCTGGCGTGGTTGCAGGACTTCGGGGCCGCCGGGGCTGGTGATTTCGATCAGGGTCATTTCGTGGGGCAGAGTCATTTGAGTGCACCTGTAGCAATGAACGTATGGGTTGGGACCGCGCCCGTTACCGAGCGGTTCAGCCTGCTGGCGATCCTGGGTGTTTTCGCTGGTGCCCAGCATAGCCGTGATGAGTGATGCAATAATGCTGCGATTACACGTCACGCTGATGCAAAAATGCATTGAAGGGGAAAGCCATGAATTGGGACGATGCGCGGGTGTTCCTCGCGGTGTGCCGCGAGTCCACACTGCGCGGGGCCGCGCGGGTGCTGGGGGTGGATCAGGCCACCGTGGGGCGACGGGTCAATGCCCTGGAAAAGTCCCTGAACGCAACATTGTTCCTGCGCACCTCCGAAGGCTATGCGCTGACCGCCGTGGGTGAAGCCGCGTTGCAATCGGTGGAGAACATGGAGCGCTCGGCCCTTGACCTGGAGCGTCAGGTCCTGGGCCTGGACGACCGCCTGACCGGCACCGTACGGGTGACCACCACCGATTCCCTGGCCATCGACTTCCTGATCCCGGCCATTGCCCGGCTGCACGATGCGCACCCTGACGTGCGCGTGCAGATGGACGCTTCGACCCAGTTGCTTAACCTGGCCAAACGCGAAGCCGATATCGCGGTGCGCAATACCCGCCCGGACAACCCCGACCTGATCGCCCGGCGCATCGCCCGCTGGCCGGTGGGGCTGTTTGCCTCGCAGGCGTATATCGATCGGCACGGCGCACCCGAACCGGGCAGCCTGTTCGAAGGACACGACCTGGTGGTGTATCAGCCGCACCTGCAAAGCCAGAAGGACCTGACCCTGGTCAGCGAGCCGCTGGGACGCGGACGTATTGTTGCGGCCTTGAGTTCAAGCCTGTTGGTACGCCGCTCCATCGCCGCAGGGATCGGTATCGGTGAGGTTCCGATAGTTTCCGGCGAACGCGACGGCCTGGTGCGGCTGTGGCCGGACCGTACGCGGCCGTTGCCCTACGATGTGTGGCTGGTGACCCATGCCGACCTGCGGCATACCGCCCGGGTGCGGGTGGTGATCGACGAGATCGTCGCGGGGTTTGCCGGCACCGGGGAATAGTACGACTGCCTGAAAAGGCCGGGTGTCAGCCCGGCCAGAAATAAGTCGTCGCAGGAGAACGCAATCGGCTCAGCGTTGCAGGAAGGCCAGCAGATCTTCGTTCAAGGCTTGCTGGTGGGTCACCGCAAAACCATGGGGGGCATCCTTGTACACCTTCAACTGCGCGCCTTTGATCATCTGCGCGGCGACCTTGCCGGTAGTTTCGAACGGCACGATCTGGTCGCCATCACCGTGGATAACCAGGGTTGGCACGTCGATCCTGGCCATGTCCGGGCGGAAATCGGTTTCCGAGAACGCGGTGACGCAATCCACCGTCGCCTTGAGCGAGGCGAGCAGGGCGATGTTCAGTGTTTGAGTCAATAGACCGCTGGAGACCTGTTGGCCCTTGTTGATGCCATAGAACGGCGTATTGAAGTCTGCCAGGAACTGCGCGCGATCCTTCAGCAACGCGGCCTTGAACCCGTCAAACGCTGCCATCTCGACCCCTTGCGGGTAATCCGGCTTTTGCCCGAACAGCGGCGTCACCGCCCCCAGCAACACCAGCCCGGCCACGCGCGCGCTGCCATGGCGGGCGATATAGCGGCTGACATCGCCGCCGCCCATGGAGAAGCCCACCAGGGTCACGTCCTGCAGATCCAGATGGTTGATCAACTGGGCGATATCGTCGGCAAAGGTGTCGTAGTCGTTACCGGTCCAGGGCTGGTCCGAGCGGCCAAAACCACGGCGGTCGAACGCGATGGTGCGGTAGCCGCGGCTGCTCAGGTACTCCATCTGGTATTCCCACATATCGGCATCCAGCGGCCAGCCGTGGCTGAACAGCACCGGTTTGCCGGTGCCCCAGTCCTTGTAGTAGAGCTCGGTACCGTCTTGTGTGCGTAGGGTGCTCATGGCAAAACTCCTTGGGTGAGAGGGCAGCCAATACTATAGGCGCAGAATCTGACGAGGGACTTGTATGCCTGTGCTCGGTTGAACGGTTCAGCGTCTATGCTGGTCAACTGCTTTCTACCGTCTGAACAAACAGGTGAACGAAATGGCCAAGACTTACAGCTACGCCGCTCGTGACTCCAAGGATTCCCTCAAACCCTTCACGTTCGAACGTCGCGCCCCCGGGGCCGATGATGTGCAGATCGACATCCTCTATTGCGGCGTCTGCCACTCGGACCTGCACACCGTACGCAACGAATGGAAAAACACCCTGTACCCGTCGGTACCGGGCCATGAAATCGTTGGACGGGTGACCGCCGTGGGCGCCAATGTCAGCAAGTTCAAGGTGGGCGATTTGGCCGGTGTCGGCTGCATGGTCGACAGCTGCCAGCACTGCGAATCCTGCGCCGAGGGCGAGGAGCAGTATTGCGAAAACGGCTTCACCGGCACCTACAACGGCCCGGCTTTTGGTGGCGAAAACACCTTCGGCGGCTACTCGGACAATATCGTGGTCAAGGAGAAGTTCGTCCTGCGGATCTCCCACGACGAGAGCAACCTGGCGGCGGTCGCGCCGCTGCTGTGTGCAGGCATCACCACCTACTCACCGCTGCACCACTGGAACGTCGGGCCGGGCAAGCGCGTCGGCGTTGTCGGCCTCGGTGGCCTGGGCCATATGGCGGTGAAAATCGCCCATGCCATGGGCGCCTACGTGGTGCTGTTCACCACCTCGCCGAACAAGCGCGAAGACGGCCTGCGCCTGGGGGCCGATGAAGTGGTGGTGTCGAAGAACGCGGACGAAATGGCCAAGGTTGCCAACTCCCTGGACTTCATCCTCAACACCGTGGCCGCGTCCCACAACCTCGACGCCTTCCTCAACCTGCTCAAGCGTGACGGCACCATGACCCTGGTGGGCGCCCCGGATAGCCCGCACCCGTCACCGACCGTGTTCAACCTGATCTTCAAGCGTCGCAGCCTGGCCGGGTCGTTGATCGGTGGCATCCAGGAAACCCAGGACATGCTGGATTTCTGCGCCAGGCACGGGATTGTCTCGGACATCGAGATGATCGACATCCAGGGCATCAATGACGCCTACGAGCGCATGCTCAAGGGCGATGTGAAGTATCGGTTCGTGATCGACATCGAGAGCCTGAAGAAAGAAAAACACGCGGCCTGATTGATCGCCGCCGATCCCTGTAGGAGCGGGCTGGTGTGGGAGCGGGCTTGCTCGCGAAGGCGGTGTGTCAGTCGCTCAATAGGCTGGCTGAACCACCGCTTTCGCGAGCAAGCCCGCTCCCACCCAAGCCCGCTCCCACATTTTGATCTTCGCCGGTTTCTAGGCCGACAGGTGTTCATACAAAATCGTCGCACCCACCAGCATCAACACCACGCCGCCAACCATCTCGGCGCGCTTGCCGACCACAGTCCCCAACACCCGGCCAAGCATCATGCCGATGGTTACCATGGTCATCGTCGCCAAGCCGATCGCCGCAGCGGCCACCAGGATATTCACGTCGACAAACGCCAGGCCTACGCCGACCGCCAAGGCATCAATGCTGGTGGCAAACGCGGTCACGGCAAGAATCATGAACGAGTGCTGGCTCGGTTTCTCTTCCTCTGGATCATCGGCCTTCAAGCCGTTGTAGATCATGTGCAGGCCCAGGGCTACCAGCAGGGTAAAAGCGATCCAGTGGTCCCAGTTTTGCACCCAGCGAGTGGCGGCCTGGCCGATGGCCCAGCCGATAATCGGCGTGATCGCTTCAATCACACCAAAGATCAGCCCGGCCCGCAGGGCTTCGGTCAGGCGTGGTTTGTGCAGGCTGGAACCTTTGCCAATGGCCGCCGCAAAGGCGTCCGTGGACATGGCAAGGGCGAGAAGAATCAGGGAAATGGGGTTCACGGTAAGGCTTCCAGTCGGGCTGTATGAGTCAACGACACAACCACACGCCCGACTTCAGGCATGGATGTGTCGCTGGTCTCACCAACCAAAATGGTGTTCGCACCACGGCATGTTGCCGAGAATGTTGATACGAACGCTTCGAGAATCCGAAGCAGGCTACTCCCCAACGAGGTGGCGGATCATAGCCGCGCAATCATGAAAATTTTGTTAAGGACGCCTCACGGATGTTCCAGGTGACACCGCACCTGCTGACTCATCCCACCCGTCAACCGCTGCGGCCGCTCACAGCCTTGTGTACGCCTCGGGCAGCGGTCGAGAAAGAAACACCCACCCGGCAACACCCGGTTCCCCGGCAGCTCTGTCGGTGCACTGACATACGCGTCGTCCAGCGCCACCCCCAGCTTGGGCACCGCCTCCAGCAACAGCTGGGTGTACGGATGCTTCGGCTGCTCCAGCACTTGCTCGGCACACCCCAGTTCCACGATCTGCCCCAGGTACATCACCGCCACCCGGTCGGCCATGTGCCGCACCACCGAAACGTTGTGGGAGATCAGGATGTAGGTCAGCCCCAGCCGCCGTTGCAGTTCGGCCAGCAGGTTGAGGATTTGCGCCTGCACCGAGATATCCAGGGCCGAGGTCGGCTCGTCCAGCACCAGGATGCTCGGGTTGGACGCCAGCGCGCGGGCGATGGCGATGCGTTGGCGCTGGCCACCGGAAAACTGGTGCGGGTAACGGTCCAGGTATTCAGCGCGAATGCCTACCTGCGCGGCGACCTTGGCGGCGATGGTGCGCATTTCACTCTTGGGCGTGTCGCCAAGGGCGAACAGCGGCTCGGTAATGATTTTCCAGATGGGCAGGCGCGGGTCGAGGGACGATTGCGGGTCCTGGAATACGATCTGCACATGCCGATGGCGTTCCCGGGCACTTTCGTAGACCCAGTCCACTTCACCGTCACTGGGCTTGACCAGGCCCATCAGCAATTGGGCGAGGGTGCTTTTACCGCAGCCGGACTCGCCGACAATCCCCAGGGTTTCCCCACGGCGCACCTGCAAGTCGATGCCGTTGAGGGCGTGAGCATAACCGCGCGGGCGGCCCAGCCAGTCGGTTTTTACCGGGAACTTGACCCGTACATCCCGCAAAGCCAGCAGTGAATCTTGAGACACGGTCATTGCACCGACTCCCCGGCAGTCAGCCAGCACGCGCTTTTGCGGGTGCCGGCAGGGTTGATCAGGTCCAGGCGCGGGCGCTCGATGCATTGGCTCATGGCCTGGGGGCAGCGTTCGCGAAAGGTGCAGCCTGAGGGCAGGGCGGCAAGGTTGGGCACCTGGCCGGGGATGGTCAGCAGGTCGTCGCCGGGTTTCACCTGTTCCGGCAAGCCGCTGAGTAACCCTTGGGTGTAGGGATGGCGCGGGTCGCTCATCACCTGGGCGGTGGGGCCTTCTTCCACCACGGCGCCGGTGTACATCACATACACCCGGTCGCAGAACTGCGAGACCACAGCCATGTCGTGGGTGATCAGCAGGATCGCGGTGCCGCGTTCCCGGGCTTTTTCCCGCAGCAGCAACAGCACCTGGCGTTGCACGGTGACGTCGAGGGCAGTGGTGGGCTCGTCGGCGATCAGCAACTGAGGGTCGCAGGAAAATGCCAGGGCGATCATCACCCGCTGGCGCATGCCGCCGGAGAGTTCGAAGGGGTAGCTGTCGAGCACCTGTTCGGGGTCGGCGATGTGCATGTCCCGCAGCAGGGCGATGGCCTTGGCACGGGCGGCGGCCTTGCTCAGGCGCTGGTGGTGGATGATCACATCGAGCATCTGCCGGCCAATGCGCCGGGTCGGGTTCAGCGCGGTCATCGGCTCCTGGAAGATCATCGCCGCGTCACGCCCGCGGATCTGCAGCAACTCCTTCTCGCTGGCACCGAGCATGTCGCGGCCGAGCATCTGCAAGCTGCCGGCGGTGATCCGGTAACTGCGCTCCGGCAGCAGGCGCAGGCTGAGCATCGCGGTCACGGATTTGCCGGAGCCGGATTCTCCCACTACGCCGACGACTTCGCCGGGGTTGACGTGCAACGACACGCCGTTGAGTGCCTGGACGTTGTTGCGGTAAGCCGGGAATTCCAGGCTCAGGTTGTCGATGGCAAGCACTGCCGGACTGGACATGGTCATTTCCCCTGTTGCCGTGGGTCGAGCAGGTCACGAACACCGTCACCCAGCAGGTTGAAGCCGGTCGCGGTGACCAGGATCGCCAGCCCCGGAAAGGTCGAGTACCACCAGTTGTCGAGAATGAAATTGCGCCCGGTGGCAACCATCGCGCCCCATTCGGCGGTGGGCTGTTGTGCACCCAGGCCGATGAAACCCAGGGCCGAGGCCATCAGGATCGCGCTGCCGATGTCCAGGCTCAGTTGCACCAGCAACGGCGGCATCGCATTGCGGCCCACGTGCCACGACACGATGTGCCAGCGCCCGGCGCCGAAGGTCTGGGATGCCTTGACGTAGCCCATCTGGCGAATGCTCAGGGCCTGGCCCCGGGCCAGGCGCACATAGAACGGGATGCGCACCACGGTGATCGCCAGCATCGCATTGAACAGGCTCGGGCCCAGTGCTGCAGCCAGGGCCATGATCAGCACCAGGGACGGCACCGACAGCATGATGTCCATCAGGCGCATGATCAGGCTGTCGAAACGCCCGCCGATGATCCCCGACAGGCAGCCCAGCAGCCCGCCCACCAGGCAGGACGAAAACGCCACGAACAGGCCCACGCCCACCGACTGGCGGCTGCCGTACAGCACCCGGCTGAACAGGTCGCGGCCGACTTCATCGGTGCCGAACCAATGTTCGGCGGAGGGCTCGGCCAGGCGTTGCGCCAGGTTCAGGGCATTGGGGTCATGGCTCGCCAACCAGGGGGCGAAGGCCATGCAGATCAGCACGATCAAGGTGATGGTCAGGCCGGCGATGGTCAGCGGGCTGCGGCGTATTTGATAGCCCAGGTACTCCATTCGCGCTCGCCAGGTGGGGCGCTGTTCCAGGGGCACCGGTACGGGCATGGTCAGGGGAGCGGTCATCTCAATTCACCTCGCCGATGCGCGGGTCGACCACCCGGTAGAGCAGGTCGATCAGCATGTTCAGCAGTACATAAATAAACGACACCAGGATCGCGAAGCCCATCACCGCCGGGAAATCCAGGGACTGGATCGACTTCACCACATAGGCACCCATGCCCGGCCAGGCGAACACGGTTTCGGTCAGCACCGCGCCATACAGCAGGTCGCCGAGGGTCAGGCCGAGCACGGTGATCGACGGGATCAACGCGTTGGGCAGGGCGTGGCGCAGGATCACCGCCCAGCGCGACAGGCCGTAGGCGCGGGCGGTACGGATGTAGTCCTCGCCCAACTGGTCGAGCATCGCCGAACGAATCTGCCGGGCGACTACGCCGAGGTTGACGAAACCCAGGGTCACGGCGGGCAGGATCAGGTGTTCCAGGGCATTCAGGAACAGTGGGATATCGCCGGCCAGCAGCGAGTCGATCAGGTAGAACCCGGTGATGGTGCGCGGTGGTTCGAGGCCTTCATCCAGCCGCCCGCTGCCGGGCAGCCAGCCGAGCTGGCCGTAGAACAACACGATCAGGCCCAGGCCGAGCCAGAAGGCCGGGGTGGAAATGCCCGTGACCGCCAGCGTTCGGGCGAGCTGGTCGATGGCGCGGTTGTGATACACCGCTGACAGCACCCCCAGCGGCACGCCCACCAGTACCGACAGCAGCAGGGCGGCGACCGCCAGTTCGAGGGTCGCGGGGAAGAACGCTTTCAGGTCTTCCAGCACCGGGCGGCTGGTGCGGATCGAGGTGCCGAGGTCGCCGTGCAGCAGGTCGCTCATGTAGCGGCCGTATTGCTGGTACAGCGGCAGGTCGAGGCCCAGTTGATGGCGGATGTTCTCGACAATGGCGTCGCTGGCCCGGTCGCCGGCAATCAGGCGCGCCGGGTCACCCGGGATCAGGTGGGAGATGCAGAAGGTAATCAGCGAAACGCCGACGACGACCAGGATCAGGCCGAACAGGCGTTTGCGCAACATATTCAGGAAGGCCATGAGGGCTCCTCGGTAACGCGAGACATTTGGATCAGGAATACAGCCTGGAAAACACAGCAGGTCCAGTGTGGGAGCGGGCTTGCTGGCGAATACGGTGGGTCAGTCATACATCGGGTAACTGATACACCGCTTTCGCGAGCAAGCCCGCTCCCACATTTGATTGCGTGTTACTTACTGATCTCAGCCACGTTGAACACCTGCTCCAGCATCGGATGGAACACATAACCCTTCACCGAATCACGCATCGGCAGGGTGTAGTTCTTCTGATAGAGGTAGGCGTACACGCTGTCCTTGAGCACGATCTTCTGGGCTTCCTGGTACAGCTCGGTGCGCTTGGCCGTGTCGTTGTTGGCCGCCGCATCGCGAATCAGCTTGTCCACCACCGGGTTGCTGTAGAACGAACGGTTGCCCGGCAGGCCTTGCAGGGAGGAGTCGAACCAGAAGTTCATGTACATGTAGGGGTCGGAGAAGTCCGGCGCCCACGAGCCGATGGACACGTCGAAGTCACCCTTGCCCAGGCGCTCGCGCATGGTGGCGTTGGCCAGTTTTTCCATCTTCAGGTTGATCCCCAGCGGCGCCAGGCTGGCTTGCAGGGTCAGGCCGATGGATTCCCAGTCCGGGTCCTTGTCGGAGTACATGTAATTCAGGTTGGTGATTTTTTCCGGGAGTTTCTTCAGGTTCGCGCCCGCGCTGTCCAGGTCCTGTTTCATCAAGGGCAGGCTCGGGTCATTGGCCCACATGCCGGCGGGAATCGGCCCGTTCATCAACTTGGCCTGGCCCTTGAGGATGCCGTCGACAATGCCTTTGTAGTCCACCGCATCAACGATTGCCTGGCGGGCGTTCTGGTTGTTCAGCGGGGCTTTCTGGTTGTTCAGGTACAGGTAGGTCACCCGCAGCGACGGGAATTCCTTGATCACCACGTCTTTCTTTTTGGCCAGGTTGGTGAGCTGGTCCTGGGGCATGTCTTCGGCGATATCCAGGTCACCGCGTTCCAGTTGCAGGCGGCGTACCGAGGCTTCGCTGATGATCTTGATCACCACCTTGTTCAGCGCGGGCTTGGTGCCGGCGTAGTAGGTGTTGGGTTCCAGGGTCAGGCTCTGGCCTTTCTGCCAGTTGCTCAGGCGAAAGGCGCCGGAGCCGGCGGTGTGGGTGGAGAGGTAGGCGTTGACGTCGCCCTGTTTCACCACGTCCGGGTTGATGATGCCGGCGCCGTTATGGGCGAGGGTGTAAAGGAAGGGCGCGTAGGGCTTGGCCAGGGTGAACCGCACGGTGAGCGGGTCGACCACGGTGACTTTCATGTCATCCGGGAACGCACCCGACGGGCCTTGCTTGAGCTGCATCACGCGGTCGAAGGAGAACTTCACCGCATTGGCGTCGACCTCGGCGCCGTCATCGAACTTGTTGCCGGGCTTGAGTTTGAAGTCCCACACCAGACCGTCGGCCGAGGTGGTCCAGCTGTCGGCCAGGTCGCCCTTGACCTCGGTGCTGCCCTTGCCGTTTTCGACTTTGTAGGCCACCAGCTTCTGGTACGCCGGGTACGTCACCGCCCAATCGTTGTTGTCGATGGTCACGGCCGGGTCGAGGGTTTGCGGGTCGGCGGCCTTGCCGATCATCAAGGTGTCTTTGGGGGCGGCGGCACTTGCCGATTGCCACGCGCCCAGGCTCAGGGCGGCGCACAGCAGGGAGAGTGCGAGGGTCTTGCGGTTGCTTGGGGTCATGCCGGTTTCCTTGATTATTTAGAGGAAAAAGCGGGTTGGTTTATTTTTATGAAATCTATAACCGGGCAGTTGGAGCTAAAGGGTGCTGCTAATTATTGTGATGGTACGGTCCTTGGGATCAGTGTGACTCCTCAATTAATGGGAAAAGTTCGGCATCCGGCAACTCGTAGTGCCACCACTCGGTGGCAATCGCCTTGAAGCCGGCGCCAAGCATGATGCCCAACAACAGCAGGCGGTTGCGCTGCACCTGCGGCGGCAGGTCGGGGTAGAACTGGTGGGACTTGGGCTCCATGGCATCAAACGCCGTGCCCATGTCCAGGGGGGTGCCGTGTTCATCAATCAGTGTCAGGTCGACGGCCACGCCGCGGGTGTGGTGCGAGCCCAGGCGTGGGTCGCGCACGTAGTCCGGGTTGGGCAGGGCCTGCCACAACAGTTGCTGGGCGTAGGCAGGGCGATAGGCGTCGTAGATCAGCAGGGTCATGCCGGCCTGGCGTGCCAACAGGCTCGCCTTGCGCAGGCAGGCCGCCGCTTCGGTGTGCAGCAGGCAGCGGGTGTTGCGGTAGATCACGGTGCCTGCGAGGTTGTCGGCACTGGCGTAGATCAGGTCGACCTGTACCGGGTATTCCGGTGGGGCGATTTCTACCAATGGGCTGGTTTTCACTCAAAGATTTCCTTTCCAGGGTCAGGATTCGAACTGGCCGAAGGCCTGTTGCAGGGCGCGGTTTTTTGCCAGGCGTGCATCCAGTCGCTCGCCGTAGCGGTCAGCGACGGCAGACACCATCAGGTTGAACAGGCACGTCAGGGGCGCCATGGAGTCCCAGAACTGGCCGACATCGGTTTTCAACTGCAGCAGGTCCAGGTCGTAGTCCCGGGCCCAGGGGCATTGCAAGTCAGTGATCAACGCCAAGGGTAGACCCTGGGCATTCGCGGTCTCGCAGAACGTGGGCGTGATGCTGGAATAGGCGCGGAAATCCGCTGTGATGGCGTAGGGTTTTTCAAAGCCGGAGTTCAGGGTCTCGGCGTAGATCCCCGACAGGCCATCGACGTAATAGACCTTGGGACGGATGTATTCCAGGTGGCTGTGGAACGCATTGAGGATGCCCCGGGTGGACTGGATGCCGAGGATAAACACCGCGTCGGCGTCCACGATGTGCTGCACGATGTCGGCGAAACCCTGGCTGCGGGCCAGGCCATACACATGCTGGATGGCTTCGATCTCGCGGTTGAGGGAACGGTCGAGGGCGTCTTCCTGATCGTTCTCCTGGCGAAACGCACCCAGGCGGTCGGTGATCAGCCAGGAGGCTTGCGGGTCGCCGCGCAGGCCTTGCTTGACGTCATCGAGGTTGCGATAACCCAGGGTTCGCAAGAAACGCCCCACTGAAATCCCGGTGGTGCCGGCTTGCTGGGCGATGCTGTCGGCGGTTTCGAACGGCAGCTGTTGCAGGTTGCCCAGCAGGTAGGTCGCGATGCGCTTGCCGGTGGGCGTCAGCGTCGGGAACTGCTGTTCCAGCGTGCGCTGGAAGCTGTTTTTATCCATGACGTTTTCGCGCAGGCCGGTCATTGATGTTACTCATGTTTCATGATTTTGATGTCTGTTAGAAACATAACATCGGCAATCGCGATAACACAATGGCTTTTTTTGCACTGGGCGGGCAGGGGGGGACAAGCGGCGATCAAGGCCGCTGGGGTTTCACCGAAGTACCGAACGTATTGCCCATGCGCACACTGGTCGCTGCGGGTGTAGAGAGCCCGATCTGGTTCGGCTTGCGTTTGTCGATGGACACCTGTTGCGCTTGCTGGTTCTTTTGCGTGGCCTTGGCGGCGTCCGGGTGGTTGCCCATCTGCTGGCTCAGGCAGCCATAGTCCGGTGCCTTGTAGCCATCCACGTTGACCTCGGTGCAGCCATTGGGCGTTCCTTCGGCGTGGGCCATCAGTGGCAGGGCAGCACACAGCAACAGGCTGGCGAGGGTCGGGAACAGGTTCATCGGTGCCTCCTGGCGAGCCCTGGGAAATGGGCCGGTATGGCTCAAAAGTGTAGTGCAGCGGGCTGCCCGTCACCGTGATGTTTTTTTTGCTGGCACCGTAACATCAGGTTCATAAACTGGCCTCAGGATGACGGTTTTGTAGGCTATGTCGGACGTGTTGCGATGCTGAGCAGGGGGGCTTGGAGGCGCGCGGGCTGCTGCCTGGCTCTGCTGTTGGGGCTGGCGCAGACCGTGCGCGCCGAAGTGACCCTGGACCTGCCCGCGCAGAACCTGGATAGCGCCCTGCAGGCGTTCAGCCATGCCACCGGCATGGCGGTGCTGGTGGACCGCGAGTTGACCCGGGGCCGGCGCTCCATCGGCGTGCATGGCCGCTACAGTGCGCAGCAAGCCCTGGGCCTGCTGCTGACAGGGAGTGGCCTGATGGCGCGTTATGCCCGCAGCGATGCGTTCACCCTGCAAGTCCCCGAGGTCAGCCAGCCGGCCACGACGCGGGGGCTGAAGGCAGGGCATGCAGCACGGATCAACAACAGCTATGCCGCGGCCTTGCAGCAGGCGATCGAACGCAGTTTGTGCCGTTCGCCGCTGACCCGCCCCGGCAGTTTCCGGGCGCTGGTGCAGGTGTGGGTCAACGGTGACGGGGTGATCGAACACAGCCGGCTGGTCAGCTCCACCGGTGACCTGCAGCGTGACGAAGCGCTGGTACGCGGCCTGGGCGCCACCCGGGTCGAACGCCCGGCGCCCAGTTCGCTGCGCTTGCCGGTGACCTTACTTTTGATGCCCGATTCAACAGGAACACGCATGGAATGCACAGCAGGGGAAGGAGTTTCCGGGGCATGAAAGACACCGGCCACAGCATGATGGTCAGCCTGTTCCTGGCGTCCTACGAGGACTTCAAGGTACGCCTGCGCAAGCGCCTCGGGTCCGAGGACCTGGCCAACGACGTGCTGCACGAAACCTACCTGCGGGTCGACCGCATGGACGTACCGCCGAACCTGGCGCAACCCAATGCCTACCTGTATCGAATGGCGCTGAACATCGCCGCTGACCGACGCCAGGCGGATGCGCGACTGTTGACCGGCAGCGAAGTCGAAGAGCTGCTGCAAACCGTCGATGAAGCCCAGGACCCGTCGCGGGTGGTGGGTGGCCAGCGGGAAATCCAGTCCTTGCTCAAGGCCCTCTACGAACTGCCGGCGCGGCGGCGCCAGATCCTTATCGCTGCACGTCTGGAAGAGGCGCCACACCTGGAGATCTCCAGGCGTTTCGGGATTTCCACGCGCATGGTCGAAAAGGAAATCAAGGCCGGGCTGGGCCACTGTGCACAGCGCCTTGAAAGAAAAGTGATCCAGCGGTTCGGTCCCGGGGCCGGAAAACCGTCTTAGTGATTGAGTCCCTGATAATCCGTTGAGTACCTGCGCGCTTGAACATTTTTAACCTCTCCGCTGCCCGTGCTGCGCCCGACAGCCCCCTGCACGATGAAGCGCGTGACTGGCTGGTGCTGCTGACGTCGGGCCGGGCCACCGTTGCTGATGCCAAGGCGTTGCGCCAGTGGTGCGCCCAGAGCCCGGAGCATGCCCGGGCGTTCGAGCAGGCCAAGGTGTTGTGGCAGCAATTGGCTCCCGCCGCCGAGCAGTTTTCCCGGCCGCGGCATTTTGGGCGGCGGGCGTTTTTGGGCGGGGCGATTGCGGCGTCGGCGGCGGTGTTGATGGTGCGGGTGACGGTGCCGGGTGGGTTTGCCGGGTTGACGGCGGATTACCGCACCGAGGTCGGCGAGCAGCGGCGGGTGGAGTTGGGTGATGGGGTTCGGCTGGAGCTCAATACGCAGACGCGGATCAGCCGGCGTGAGGGTGGGATTGAGTTGTTGGAGGGGGAGGTCGAGGTGCTGGCCGATGCTGCGATGCCGCTTCAGGTTCAGGCGGGTGGAGGGTGGTTGAGTGCGGCTCGGGCGCGGTTCAATGTGCGCAATACGGATCACAGTGTGTGTGTGACGTGTATTGATGGGGCGCTGTTGGTGGGTGTTGGGGGGCGTACGGTTCGGCTTGAGGGTGGGCGGCAGCTGACTTATGACGCCAGCGGTGTGGGTGAGCCGGTGGCGGTGGACGTGCAGGCTGTGGTGGCTTGGCGGGAGCAGGTGCTGGTGTTTGATAATGCGACGCTGGCGACGGTGGTGGATGAGATCAATCGCTATCGGCCGGGGATGTTGCTGCTGATGAATGCGCAGTTGGGCAAGCGGCGGGTGCAGGCGCGGTTTAGTCTGCATCAGTTGGCGGGGGTGGCGCTTTTGATTCGCGATGCGTATGGGGCCA
This sequence comes from Pseudomonas sp. IPO3774, assembly GCF_013386835.1. Taxonomy (NCBI): domain Bacteria; kingdom Pseudomonadati; phylum Pseudomonadota; class Gammaproteobacteria; order Pseudomonadales; family Pseudomonadaceae; genus Pseudomonas; species Pseudomonas sp. IPO3774. The sequence goes on along the minus strand of NZ_JACAQY010000025.1, from coordinate 7,864 downwards.
AGTGTACGGAGTTGCCTGGCGGTGTTGTTTTGTTGAGTTAGATCGGTGTGCATATCCGTTATTTAGGTAACGGCTGCTTCAAAATCAAAAGCACAGCGGCCT
>NZ_JACAQY010000025.1:0-7624 GCF_013386835.1 Pseudomonas sp. IPO3774 | reverse complement strand
TTGCTCTTCAACACTCAAGCCTAGGCGAGGAGCCGAGTGGTGGGGCAAGAGCGTTTTGCTTACTTTTGACTGGGCCGGCATTCCGGCTTTTCGAAAGTGAGCGGAACCCATATCAGCCATAACAAAAATAACGGATATGTACACCACCCCCAAAAAGCCCTACCGCAAGGGCCCCAAAACCTGCCGATACCGCTCCACCCCCTGGCCCGTCTCCCGCACCAGAACCACCTCGATCCCCAGCGGTTCCTCCTGCCGATTCCCACTCAACTGCCGCCACCCCTTGTCCCAAACCCGCACCTGCAAATCCCTGACCTGCCCAAGCACCGCCACCGCATCCCTGGGCGCCGGCAGCGGATACCGATCCCGCGCCGGTGCAGCTGCCCGGTACAGCGTGTCGCCCTTGAGCCACCACCGCACCCGCTGCAACCCATCCCCAGGAACCGGCGCACTCCGGATCACCTCCAGCCGAAACCCCTTGCTGTCCGAACTCCTCACCGACACCGCCGCCAACCCGCCAGGCTTCGGCGCGTCTTCGCCAATCGGCGGCCCCAACTCAACCCCCGCGCGCAAGCTCACATCCAGCTGCATCTGGTTCAGCGCCCGCAACAACACCTCAGTCTGCTCACTGCTGGCCTGCAAATGCTGATCAGCCCGGGTCACACTGTCCAACCCGCGCCAGGCAATCACACTGACCACCGCCATCAACATGATCGCCACCATCACCTCGATCAACGTAAAACCCTTCTGGTCACTCATGACTCACCACCCGCAACAACCCCGCCGCATCCCGTTGCAGGCTCAGGCTGTATTGCCCATCCGACAGCACCACCCGCACCGGCGGGTTCACCCATTCAGCATCCAGCACCAATGTTTTCCCAGGCTCGATGCGCACCTGCATCGGCGCACTGTCCCAGGCCCGCGGACGCAGTTGCTGATCGCCGCTGAAGTTCTCCACTCCCAGCCCATCATCGGTAACGCGGCTGAAGCGAAATCCCTTGGCATCGGCTTTCCAGGTAATCGCCCGGCCATCGGCACGCGCCTCGGCCTGGGCCACCTGCAGCAATTGGCTCAAGCGTTCCGCGTCCTTGCGCAGCAGGTGCAGCGGATCAGGCTTGATGCTCAGGCTGATGGCCGCACTGGCGATGCCGATGATCACCAGCACCACCATCAACTCGATCAACGTGAAGCCCTGCTGTTTCATTTTTTGCTCCCTGATCAACCGCTGAAATAAAAAGGTGTGAATTGCCCTGTAGCCTGAGGCGACGGACAAACAGGAGGTCCCGCCCATGGCATTCATCCATCGTTTTTCACCCGCCCATGGCGTCCAGGCCGTGGCGTTGCTGGCGGCGCTGGCAGGGGTTGCGACCTGGACGCCGCTGTTGCTCACGTCGGCCGAGTCCCACACCCCGCAGGCCGCGCCCCAGGCGTTGGCGGCCCGCAGCGACAACCCCGCCGTGCAATGGTTTTCCAATACCCCGGCGGTGATGCAGATCAAGGTCTCCGGGGTGCTTGCCGGGGCGCGTGGGGCGGTGGCGATCCTCAGTCTCAACGACGGCCCGCCCCGCAGCTTTTTGTTGGGTGAACGCCTGAGCCCCGGCGTGCGGCTGACGGCCATTGAAGGCGATAGCGTGGAGATCGAGCGCGGCGCGGAAAAAATCCGCGTGCCCCTCGACAAGTTGCCCGACGGGCCGGCGTTGCCAAGCCTCATTCGGCAGTAACCGGGCGCTTCACCGGCGGGCGCCCCAGCAGTGTCTCCAGGCGTGCCAGGGGTGGCGCTTCCCGGGTGGCGTCCAGCACCTGCACGCTGACCTGGAACAGGCGCCCATCCGGCCCGTTGCTGATGGTCTGTTCGCAACGCAGTTTCAGCCGGCCCTGGTCGCAGTCGAACGTCTTGCGCCCGGTGCTCACCCGACCTTCCAGGCGCAGTTCCGCCATCCGGCCCTGGGCTGCCAGCAGCGCCATCGACTTGTCCCGCAGCAGGCCGTTGCTGGTGGTCATCAGCCCGGCCACGCGTACCGCCGCCGCCATGGCCACGGCGATGATCGCCAGTGCCACCAACACTTCAATCAGGGTGAAACCTTGCTCGTTGCGGGGCCCGCCCATGGCGTACTCAAAACCGGGAAACAGGCCCGCAGACTAGCCCCGGGAGTTGACCGATTGGCGACCAAAGCTCCCGAGGATTTTCAACATGACTGACATGTGTTCTTGCAACACTGCGCCACGAAATGCACTCAAGCCAAGGAATGTCGACATGGATATCGCACACTTCACGTCAGCGCGCAGGCAGCGCGGTTTCACCCTGATCGAGATCATGGTGGTCGTGGTGATCCTGGGGATTCTGGCGGCGCTGGTGGTGCCCAAGGTGCTCGACCGCCCCGACCAGGCGCGGGCCACAGCGGCCCGGCAGGACATTGGCGGGCTGATGCAGGCCCTGAAACTCTACCGCCTCGACCACGGCTCGTATCCCAGCATGAACCAGGGCTTGAAGGTGCTGGTGGAACGCCCGGCCGATGCGAAAAACAGCAACTGGCGCGCCTACCTCGAACGCTTGCCCAACGACCCGTGGGGCAACCCGTATCACTACCTCAACCCAGGGGCCAACGGCGAAGTGGATGTGTTCTCCCTCGGCGCCGACGGGAAACCTGATGGTGACGGCGTGAATGCCGATATCGGCTCCTGGCAGCTGTAAGGCCGGCGATGAACAGCCATTCGCCCACAGCGGCGAAGCAGCGCGGCATGGCGATTATCAGTGCCTTGCTGATCGCGGCCGTGGTCGCGGTGCTTGCCGGCGCCATGCTCACCCGGCAAACCGTGTTCACCCGCAGCCTGGAAGCTGAACAACTGCGTATCCAGGGCCAATGGTTGTTGAATGGCGGCCTGGAAACCAGTCGCCAACTCCTGTGGGACGCGCGCCGCCAGGACGTGTTGACCCGGCTCGATCAACCGTGGGCACGGCCCCTCGGCGGTGCTTTCGAGGGGCGGATTGAGGATGAGCAGGGCAAGTTCAACCTGCGCAACCTGGTGACCCAACAACACCCGGACGCCGTGCAATTGCAGAGCTTCGAACGCCTGTGCCAGTTGATCGGCATCGAGCCGGCTGTGAGTCGCCGCATCAGCCGGCGAGTGATCGACTCATACGACCAGCGCGAGCTCGGCGGCTCACTCACCGGCGGTTTCAACAGCAGCCGGGATACCTCGCCCGGTGCCGCCGCGCCATTGATCCCGGCCAAGTACCCGATGTTGCGCAGCCTCACCGACCTCAGCGGTATCGAAGGCCTCGACCCGCGCCAACTACGGCGCATGGCGAGCTATGTCAGCGTGCTGCCCGGCAATACCTGGGTCAACGGCAATACCGCCAGCGCCGAGGTACTCAGTAGCGTGGTGCCGGGGCTCAGCCTGTCCCAGGCCCAGGCACTGGTGGCCGAGCGCGACGGCGGGCGCTGGTTTGTCAATCGCGGGGATTTCGTCAACCGGTTGCGCATGCCACAAGTCGCGGTGGACACGGTGCAGGTGGGGATCACCAGCGAGTGGTTTCGCGTGCACGGCCAGGCGCGCCGCGAGCAGCGTCGGGTCACGCTGGAGGCGTTGCTGTATCGCCCGGAAGACCGTCAGCCCCAGGTGATCTGGTCGCGGGTGGGCGTATGAAGCGTTTGCGCATCGGCTTGCCGCCGCTGGATGAACTCACCACCGAGAGCCAGGTGCAGTTCGCCTGGCTGGACCGCGCCGGGCAGGTCAGCCAGCAGGGCGAGGGCCGCCTGGCGCAATGGGCGAATACCCAGGCGGAGTGTTTTCTGCATCCACGGGACAGCTTGCTGACCAGCCTGGAGTTGCCGCAATTGCCCTCCGCCAAGGTCGACGATGCAGTGACCTGTGCGGCCCAGGCACTGATCCTCGGCCCGCTGGAATTGATGCATGTGGCCCACGGTCCACGGGACAGCAGCGGCCTGGTGCAGGTCGGCTGGTTGCCCAAAAGCAGCCTTGAGCACCTGGGCCGGATAACGACCCAGCTGCAAATCAAAGTGCGTGGCCTGTACCCGGCGCCCTACGCGCTGCCGGTCAGCGGGCCAGCGAGCGCGGCCTTCTGCGACGGGCATTTGCTACTGCGCCATAGCCTGCAGCAGGGCGCGGTACATCCTCTGGGGCAGCAGGCGCTGGATGATCTGCTCGCCACCGGTGTCGATGTGCTCCATGTGGCCGACGATGCCCGTTGGAGCGGTACCGCGCCGGGCTGGGGTTTGCACGGTCGGCTCCAGCAGGCGGCAACCGGTGGCTGGGGCAGGGCGGCGGCCTGCACGGCGCTGGCGGTCGCCATCTGGGCCCTGGGCCTGAACCTCTACGCCGCCCGCCAGGTCGACGAAGGCCAACGCCTCAAGGCGCAGATGAGCCAGCAAGTACGCCAGGCCTTCCCCGAACTGCCGGTGATTCTCAACCCGCTGCAACAAGCCCGTCAGCAACTGGCCGCACGCCAGAGCGGCGCGGCGGCCGAACCAGGGCAGCGCTTTACCGGCTTGCTGGCGCTGGCGGGCAGCAGCCTGCCGTCCATGGCGGGCAGCGTCGAGAGTTTGAGCTACGAGCAAGGCCGCCTGCAGCTGAGCCTGCTGCCCGACGCCCGGACCCCGGCGCTGGCCGCTGACGCGCAGGCGCTGCTGGCCCAGGCCGGGTTCAGCGCCCGTCGCGACGACCAGGGCTGGACAGTCGGCCCGCTTACCGAGCGCGTTGAAGCCGATGCAGACGATGAGGCCGAAGATGAATAAGCGTTGGCAGCTTCTGCGCAGCCAGGCCCAGGTGTTCTGGAACGGCCTGGCCATGCGTGAAAAACGTCTGTTGGTGGGTGCCGGCCTGGTGCTGGCGGGCCTGCTGACCTGGTTGCTGTTGATCCAGCCACCGCTGAAGAAGATCGACTACTGGCAAGCCGAAACCCCGAAACTGCGCAGCCAGGCCGAGGCCTTGCAGGTGCTGCTGCAAGGCGTCGCCCCAGCCCCGCGCAGCAGTGACCTGGAAACCGCCTTGCACCAGTCCCTCGACAACGCCGGGCTGCAGGGCCGCTATCAATTGCAGCCGCAGGACACCGGCAGCTGGCGCCTGACCTTCGACGACGCCCCGGCGGACGCGGTGATCGACTGGCTGCTGGCCAACCCCCGGCCGTTCTCCCTGGAAGTCTCTGCGGCCCGCCTGCAACGCGCAGGCGAGGCCACCCCTTCAAACTCGGCCGGCACCTTGTCCGGGACCGTTCGCATGGATCAGGCGCCTGGCGCTAAGGAAGCTTCATGAAGTGGTCATTGCCCAACGCTGCGCCTTATCGCAAGGTCGCCCCTTTGCTCTTGTTGGCGCTGGGAGCGTGCAGCAACCCCCAATCCTCCGCGCCGTTGCTGGTGGACAGCGAGCTTGGCCAACCCCTGGCCGACACCCGGCGCAGCGGCGACACACCACTGGACCGCCAGCGCGAAACCGTGCCGCCACCCCGGGTGCAACACCCGGTGACCAACAGCGCCCGCAGCCATGGCACCGCACCGGCCAGGGCGCGCAACCCGCTGGGTGATCAACCGGTACAACTGAACTTCGTCGACGCCGATATCCAGGCGGTGGTGCGCGCCTTGTCCCGCGCCACCGGCCAGCAATTCCTGGTGGACCCGCGTGTCAAAGGCAACCTGACCCTGGTCAGCGAAGGCCAGGTACCGGCGCACCAGGCCTACGACATGCTGCTGGCGGCGCTGCGTATGCAGGGCTTCAGCGTGGTCGACGTAGGCGGCGTGGCCCAGGTGGTGCCTGAGGCGGACGCCAAGCTGCTGGGCGGGCCGATCTACAGCGGCGCCAACCCGGGCGGGCAGGGCATGCAGACCCGCACCTTCCGCCTGCAATACGAAAACGCGGTGAACCTGATCCCGGTACTGCGCCCCATCGTTTCGCCGAACAACCCGATCAACGCCTACCCCGGCAACAACAGCATCGTGATCACCGACTACGCGGAAAACCTGGCGCGGGTGGCACAGATCATCGACGGCATCGACACCCCGAGCGCCATCGACACCGACGTGGTGAAGGTGCAGAACGGCATCGCCGTGGACATCGCCGCCATGGTCTCGGAACTCCTCGAAACCCAGGGCGCCGACCAGACCCAGAAGATCAACGTGATCGGCGACCCGCGCTCCAACTCCATCATCATCCGCGCCGGCAGCCCGGAGCGCACGGAACTGGCGCGCAACCTGATCTACAAGCTCGACAACGCCCAGAGCAACCCGAGCAATATGCACGTGGTGTACCTGCGCAACGCCCAGGCCGGCAAGTTGGCGCAGTCGCTGCGGGGCTTGCTGACCGGCGAGAGCGACTCCGGTACCAGTGATAATGCCCGTGGCAAGTTGAGCAGCATGGGCGGCAACACCCAGGGTGGCCAGGGCAGTACCCAGAACAGCAGCGGCAATCCCACCGGCAGCGGCACTGTCCAGCCCAGTGGTTACGGGCAGGACACCAGCAGCACCGGAGCCTCTTCCCCTACCGACCAGAACACCGCATTCAGCGCCGGTGGCGTGACGATCCAGGCGGACGCCACCACCAACACCTTGCTGATCTCCGCGCCGGACCCGCTGTATCGCAACCTGCGGGAGGTGATCGACATGCTCGACCAGCGTCGCGCTCAGGTGGTGATCGAGAGCCTGATCGTCGAAGTGGGTGAGGACGATGCCAGCGAGTTCGGGGTGCAGTGGCAGGCGGGCAACCTGGGCGGGAAGGGGGGCTTTGGCGGGGTGAACCTGGGGGGCAGCGGCTTGAATGGAACCCCCACCAGCAAGACCAGCATTGATGTGTTGCCCAAGGGTTTGAACATCGGGCTGGTGAATGGCTCGGTGGACATTCCGGGGATTGGCAAGGTGCTGGACCTCAAGGTGCTGGCCCGGGCGTTGAAGAGCAAGGGCGGGACTAATGTGTTGTCGACGCCGAACCTGCTGACCCTGGATAACGAGGCGGCGAGTATTTTTGTGGGGCAGACGATTCCGTTTGTCACCGGCAGTTATGTGACGGGCGGCGGCGGCACGAGCAATAACCCGTTCCAGACGGTGCAGCGCGAGGAAGTGGGGCTGAAGCTGAACGTGCGGCCGCAGATTTCCGAGGGGGGGACGGTGAAGCTGGATATTTATCAGGAGGTCAGCAGCGTCGACACGCGGGCTTCGGTGGATGCCGGGACGGTGACGAACAAGCGGGCGATTGATACGAGTATTTTGCTGGATGACGGGCAGATCATGGTACTTGGCGGGCTGTTGCAGGATGGGTATAGCCAGAGCAATGACGCGGTGCCCTGGTTGTCGGATATTCCGGGGTTGGGGGCGTTGTTCAGGAATGAAAAGCGCAGTGTGACGAAGACTAATTTGATGGTGTTTTTGCGGCCCTACATTATTCGTGACGGCGGGGCGGGGCGCAGTATTACGCTGAATCGCTATGAGTTTATGCGCAGGGCCCAGGGTGGGTTGCAGCCGGAGCATAGTTGGGCGATGCCGGATGTGCAGGCGCCGCAGTTGCCTTCGGTGGATAAGGCGATTCCCGGGGGGCAGGGGGTTAGGGCGGTGATTCGGGCGGTGCCGCGGTGATTTGGGTTTTGGATGGGGGGCATATCCGTTGCTGCGGTAACGGCCAC
>NZ_JACAQY010000024.1:0-39751 GCF_013386835.1 Pseudomonas sp. IPO3774 | reverse complement strand
AACCATACAAGCTGGCTTGCCGGCGATGGCGGTGGATCAGCAAACACAACTGTGTCTGATGCACCGCCATCGCAGGCAAGCCAGCTCCCACAGGAGGGTGCGGTGGCGCGGGTTAGTGGGGCAGCGGCGTGAGCACGTCGGCCTTGTCATCCATCACCATCACTACCAGCAGTTTCGCCGGTTGGGTCTGGCTGGCATTGCTGGATTCAAAGTGCCGCGAGCCGGCAGGTTCATAGAACGACTGGCCGACCTTGTAGGTGATCGCCTTTTCATCGTTGACCCGCGAGGTGATTGCACCTTCCAGCACATAGGCCACGGCCGTGCCGGTGTGGCTATGGGGCACGGTGGCCTGGCCCGGCGCATAGTCCACGGTGAGCATCACGGTTTTCTTGCCGGGGACGTTGGCCAAGGCGTGTTCCTGCAACACGTTGATCTTTTCCTGGTTGTACACCGGGTCGTGGGCAAAGGCGCTTAACGAGGCCAGCAGCAGGGTGGTGCCGAGCAGTACTTTCATGGTGAGGCTCCGAGTGAGTCGAGACCCGTTCACCCTAGGCCCCGATCCGGATTTGACCAATAGCCAATCCGGCGGAAATTCCCTCAGCCAATCTGTCGCAGGATATCCCGCACCACGTCCAGCGCCGGGTCAATGTCCAGGGTTTCGATCGCGCCAAACCCGATCTTCAGTCCCTCGCGTACCGGTGTGTCGTGGAAAAACACGCTCAGCGGATAGAGCCCCACGTCAGCCTCCCGTGCCAATTGGGTGAGCTGCGGAATATTCACCGGCACCTTGCACAGTGCGGCCAGATGGAACCCGGCCACGGTGGGCACCACGTCGAACCACGGCGAGAGGTCCCCCGCCAGGCGCTGCAGAATCCGTTCCCGGCGCCCGGCATATACCCCATGGCAGCGCCGAATGTGCTTGAGCAGGTAGCCTTCGCTGATGAACTTGGCCAGGGCCCATTGCGGCAGGGTGGAGCTGTGCTGGTCGGTGAGTTGCTTGGCCTTGAGCACCGCGCCGAAAATCGCCGGCGGCAACACCGTGTAACCCAGGCGCAACTCCGGCAGCAGGGTTTTCGAGAAGGTCCCGACGTAGGCGACCACGCCGCGGGTGTCCATGCTTTGCAGGGAGTCGGTGGGGCGGCCCTCGTAGCGGAATTCGCTGTCGTAGTCATCCTCGATCACGATGGCGCCCAACGCCAGCGCACGTGCCAGCAACGCCTCACGGCGCGGCACGCTCATGGGCATGCCCAGGGGGAACTGATGGGACGGTGTCACGTAGATCAGCCGCGCGCCGTCGGGAATCAAGTCGACCCGCAGGCCGTGTTCGTCCACCGGCACGCCCACCACGGTCGCCCCCATGGCGTCGAACATCAGTCGCACCGGGGTGTAGCCGGGGTCTTCCATGGCGACGACGGTGCCCGGTTCCAGCACCACGCGGGCGATCAGGTCAAGCGCCTGCTGGGCGCCGTTGGTGACTACGATGTCGTCTTCGCTGCACCTGACCCCACGGGAAAATGCGATATGCCCGGCGATTGCACTGCGCAGGGCCGGCAAGCCTTCCGGCCGGCTGTAGAAGCCGCTGTCCTGTGAGATACGGCGCAAGGCATCGAGGGTGCAGCGCCGCCATTCATCCTGGGGGAACTGGCTGCGGGCGGTGGCACCGCCGATAAAGTCCCGGCTCGGGCGGGTTTCACGGTTGGGGTGACCCATGGGCGCGGGAAGGGCCTGCCACTTGGCCAGGTTGGCGGCGCAGGCAAGGTCGGCGGCACTTTGCAGGTGTTCGCGGCGCGTGGCCCAGGCGTTGACGAACGTGCCACGGCCGATCCTGCCGACCAACAACCCTTCGTAGGTCAGCGCCGCGTAGGTGTCTGAGACTGTCTTGCGCGACACGCCCAGTTGCAGGGCCAGCAAGCGGCTGGGAGGCAATTGCGACCCGGCCACCAGTTGTCCCGACTCAATGGCCGTGCGCAATTGCTGGTAAAGCTGTTCGGCCAGGTCCTTGCGGCCCTTGATAACGACGTGCAGTTCCATGTTTCATCCAGAGGCAAGCAATCACCCGCAAGATTACCGCAAGTCACCCGCCAGCCGAATCAGGACAGGAAACCACCGTCTACATTCAGCGATACACCGGTGGTGTAGCTCGACGCATCGCTGGCCAGGTACAGCACCGCGCCGGCCATCTCGCTCGGGTCGGCCACGCGCTTGAGGGGGATCTGCGCCAGGGCCATTTTCAGGATCGAGTCGTTCTTCACCAGCGCGGAGGCGAATTTGGTGTCGGTCAGGCCCGGCAGCAGTGCGTTGCAACGAATGCCGAACGGCGCGCATTCCTTGGCGAAGACTTTGGTCATGTTGATCACGGCGGCCTTGGTCACCGAGTAGATGCCCTGGAATACGCCCGGCGAAATCCCGTTGATCGAGGCCACGTTGATGATGCTGCCACCGCCGTTTTCGCGCATCAGCTTGCCGGCTTCCACGGACATGAAGAAGTAGCCGCGAATGTTCACGTCGACGGTTTTCTGGAACGCGCCCAGGTCGGTGTCCAGCACGTTGCAGAACTGCGGGTTGGTGGCGGCGTTGTTGACCAGGATATCCAGGCGGCCGAACTGTTCGCGGATCGCGGCAAACACGTTGGTGATCTGTTCCATTTCGCCGATATGGCAGGCAATTGCCGTGGCCTTGCCGCCGTCGGCGATGATCGCGTCGGCCACGTGCTGGCAGCCGTCGATCTTGCGGCTCGACACGATCACGTGGGCGCCTTGCTGGGCCAGCAACTTGGCGATGGCCTCACCGATACCGCGGCTGGCGCCGGAAACGAAAGCGATCTTGCCGTCGAGGTCGAACAGTTGGGTCTTGGACATGGTTTTTCCTTGAAGAGGGTCAGAGGGAAGACTGTTTGATGACATTCAGGCTCATCTGCTCAAGCAGCTTGTTCATGTGAATGAACTGCGCAAAGCGTTTGTCCTGGGTCTGGCCATGGAAGAAGCGGTAGTAGATCTGCTGCACGATGCCGGCCAGGCGGAACAGGCCGTAGGTGTAGTAGAAGTCGAAATTGTCGATCTGGATCCCGGAGCGTTCGGCGTAGTAGTCGACGAACTGGCGGCGGGTAAGCATGCCGGGGGCGTTGCTCGGCTGGCGGCGCATCAGTTGCACCGGGGCCGGGTCGGCCGCTTCGATCCAGTAGGCGAGGGTGTTGCCCAGGTCCATCAGCGGGTCGCCGAGGGTGGTCAGTTCCCAGTCCAGCACGCCGATGATCTGCATCGGGTTATGCGGGTCGAGGATCACGTTGTCGAAGCGGTAGTCGTTGTGGACGATGCTCGAGGTGGGGTGGTCGGCCGGCATCTTGTCGTTGAGCCAGGCACGTACCGCTTCCCAGCTTGGGGCGTCGGGGGTCAGGGCTTTTTCGTAGCGGTCGCTCCAGCCGCGAATCTGCCGCTCCACGTAACCTTCGGGCTTGCCCAGGTCGGCCAGGCCGCAGGCGCTGTAGTCGACCTGGTGCAGCTCGACGAACTTGTCGATAAAGCTTTTGCACAAGGCTTCGGTTTTCGCCGCGTCCAGGCCCAGTTCCGGCGGCAGGTCCGAGCGCAGGATGATCCCGTTGACCCGCTCCATCACGTAGAACTCGGCACCGATCACTGACTCATCGGTGCAGTGCACGTAAGCCTTGGGGCAGTACGGGAAACCGTCCTTGAGCTGGTTGAGAATCCGGTATTCGCGGCCCATGTCGTGGGCGGACTTGGCCTTGTGGCCAAAGGGCGGGCGGCGCAGCACGAATTCCTGGCCGGGGTATTCCAGCAGGTACGTCAGGTTGGAGGCACCCCCGGGGAACTGGCTGATTTTGACGCTGCCGCTCAAGCCCGGGATATGGGCCTTGAGGTAGGGATCGATGAGGCTGGCATCAAGTTCTTCGCCGGGGCGAATCTGGGTCGATTGGTCATTAAGCGCCATGCTTATCCCTTCTGCTTATTCTTAAGGCCTTGGACTATTGGCTAATCTAATGCGCGCGGCCGCCAAGCCACAAGGTTGGGGCGGCTTAATAGGTTAGCGTGTTGGCCGATGATCAGCGGGCTTGATGTGCTCAGATCACCAGAACTGCGCGCCCGCCGGGGTTGCAGGACAGGTTGGCACCGATTTCGACTTTTGCCAGGTCGATGCCCAGGCCGGCGAGCAGGTTATTGACCAGCGGGTCGAGGAGCGGGCTGAGCAGTCCGGAGATGATGCCGCTGAGCAGATTCAGTACGCCGGTGATCAGGCCGACCACCAGGTTCAGCACCAGCCCAATCAGTCCGCCCTGTGTCGGTGGATGGTTGATCAACTGGATGCCATTGAGGGTGTTGCTCAAGCTGCCCACCACGTTGTTGGAACTGAAACTGAAGTAATCCGGGGGGCTTTTCAACTCGGGCGGAGACAGGTAAGTGTGGTTCCGGACGGTCTTGGCCACGCTGCTGTCGATCTTCAGGCTGATGCCACCGACGCCATACGGTTGCCGGGGATCGCAGACACCGTTGCTACAGGTCTTCACCCCAAGGTCGAGTAATGGGAATTCGTCAACGTTCAGTGGTGCTGTGGAGGAAAACAGGTTTTTTGGGTCGATCTGGCCCACCATCAGCCTAACCGCCGAGGTGGTACCGAGCACCGACAAGGCTTTGTCCGCAGGCCCGTTGCAGCGATATCCGGTGACCGTGCTGCTGCCGCTGGCGGCTTCCAGTGCTACATCGATTTGCTGGCCGATTTTGGGGTCAAAGGAGCTGCCTAACAAGATGCCCACCAGCGCCGTTACCCCGCCCAGTAAATCGTTCACCGCGCCGATTGCCGGCAGTTTCACCGAGATCAACGTCCTGACTTGCGCGGTCCTGACGTAGATCGGCTGGGTGGCGATCAGCTTGGGGTTACCTATGGCGGAAACCTGCGCCGGTTCAATGACCTTGGTCTTGACCGTGATATTCAGCAGTCCCAGCACATCCACCGGCAACTCCACCGCGACCGCGTTGTACTTGTTCGACAGTTGCACAAACCCCTGGATCAGGTTGAACAGTTGCAGGTTAACGTCCAGGGCGCTCTTGTCGGTGCCGTTCTGGATGGTCAGCAGGTCGCCCAGGTGCAGGATCTTGGTGCCGGGTGCAATCAGCTTGATCGCTTCCAGGTTATTGATCACCACCTTGACCGCATCGCCCCCCAGCTTGAGTACATCTATCGCGGCCTGGATCAGATCGCCGACGCTGGCGTCGGTCTTGAGCAACTCGTCGTAGTTGCCGGCGCTGACCTTCAATTGAATCGCCAGCGCGTCCAGGTAACTGAGCAGGTTGATATCGGTATTGATCAGGCCCTTCCAGCCCACCGCGTCGAGTTGCAATTTGCCCCCCAGCAGTCCGCCGATCAATGCATTGAGTGCGGCGGACTTGGTGCTGTCCACGGTCAGCAAGGTGCTGCGGATGGTCAGTACGGCCACCGGTGGCGCGGGCACGGCGGCCACGGCCACTGCCTGCAACCGGATGGTCGGCTCGAAAGGGCCGGTGGAGAGCAGCATGAACAGGCGGTTGGCGATACTGGTGACGACGCGGTGGGTGGCGATGACCTGGATCGCATCGGACCTTGAGGGATTGGGGCTGAAGGCGCGCATGAAGTCAGCCCCGGTGACCAGGGTGCCGCAGGTGGTCACCAGGGTACGGTCTGCGTTGAGCGGGAAATCATTGCGGGCTGCGCTTTGGATCGCGAATTGCGCAGCGTTGGTATTCGGCGTCACGCAGGCGCCGCCGCGGGTGACCACTTCCAGGGCCGCGGTGTCGGCAACCCGTTGCAGCTTGCGCTTTTCCAGGTACAGCCGGCCGCTGTCGACCACCACCAACAGGAACAACAGTGCGATCCCCAGGGTCATCGCACCCATCAGTCCTATTGCGCCGCGTTGGCGGACCGAGCCGGGTCCTTGGCAAACCATCCTGCGTTCCTTCGCCGGTCCAGTACCGGCATCCTGAGTATCCCCTCAGGCAGTGTAGTCAGGTTTTGCAAGGATTTATGGCTATTGGCCATTATTTTCGCGGAGGCAGTGCCACGGGCGTCAGCACAGGGCGGCCGGCAAAGTATTCCAGCAGGTTGTCCGCCACGCGCTGCACGGTGTCATGGGCGGCTTCCGGTGACAGGCCGGCGACGTGGGGCGTGAGCACGGTATTGCTGAGGCGCTTGAGCGCGTCGGGCACGTTGGGTTCATCGTCGAACACGTCCAGTGCCGCGCCGCCGATGCGCCGTTGCTCCAGGGCGGTAATCAGGTCGGCGGTGACCACCACGCTGCCACGGCCGATGTTCACCAGGAAACCGTTGGGCCCCAGTGCGTCGAGGGCCTGGCGGTCGATCAAATGTCGCGTGCTGGCGCCGCCCGGGGTGGCCAGGATCAGGAAGTCCGAGGCCCGCGCCAGTTCCACGGCGGTGGCGCAGTAGGTGTAGTCCACATCTTCGCGGGGCTGGCGGTTGTGATAACTCACCTCCATGCCAAAACCCAGGGCAGCCCGCTTGGCGATTTCCAGGCCCACGGCGCCCAGGCCGAGAATGCCCAGCTGTTTGCCGGCCAGGGAAGGGCGCATTATCTTGGGCCATTCGCTGCGCCGTACCGCTGCGTCCGCCCGGGGAATGTCCCGCACCAGGCACAGCAACAACGCCATGGCGTGGTCGGCCACCGACGGCGCATTCACCCCGGCGCCATTGGTGACCACGATTCCACGGTTGCTGGCGGCTTGCAGGTCCACGTGTTCATACCCGGCGCCGATCACGCAGATGATCTCCAGCAGCGGCAGCGCGGCGATTTCCTCGGCGTACAGGCCCAGCGGGCCACGGGTAAGCACCGCCTGGACCTGCCCGCCGTGGGTCTTGATGGCCTTGGCGCGTTCGGCCGGGGTGGGCGCAAGAATCACGTGAAAGCCATTGCCTTCGATGATCGGCAGGTAGTCGTTGATGGTTTCAACCAGGACCAGAACGGTGACGGGCATGCGAGGGCTCTTCCTGAAGGGTTTGATGGCTTCAGTATGCGACATTTTGTCGGCACGAATCCCGTGTCTGGCGAAGAAAAATCCGACGCCCGCCGGGCATTGGTACTCCGGCGGGCGCTCCAGGTAGAGACGTCAAAAGCCGACATCGGCCGCCTTCATCCGCTGCACAAACGCCCCGGCCAGGGTGGCATTGTGATGTTCGATAATCGCCGCGGCCGATAACGCCGGAGTGTCCATGCACGTATGGCCATCCTCCGGTAGTAGCACCGAGAACCCCAGCTCGACGGCCACCCGGCAGGTTGTGTCGATGCAGTACTGGGTTTTCATGCCGACGATTACCAAATCATTCACTTGTGCCGCCGCCAGTTGTTGCGCCAGCTCGGTGCCGAGGAAACAACTGGGGCGGGATTTATTGAAAAGCGTATCGCGGACTTCATCCACCTCCAGCGCCGGCAATAGCTGCCAGAACGGGCTGCCCACCTCGATGGGCGAACCTGCCGGGCCGGTGTGACGGGCGGCGAAGATCGGCACGCCAGCGTGTCTGGCACGCTGTATCAACTGGTTGATGATGTCGAGTACGCGCTCGCGTTCATAGGGTTTTTCCGGACCATCGTACAGACCGGTCTGCATGTCGATGATCAGCAGGGCGGGGCGCTTGTTGTCAGGCATGGTGCTGCTCCTTGTGTTTGCCGAATGGGCGGAGCAATAAAAAGGCCCCGTCCATTGCTGGCGGGGCCTTGGGTAAATCCGGGTGGCTTAGGTTGCGCGCCACTCACCGCTACCACACGACCCGCCGGAAGCGGTCGTGGTGGTACGGGTGAGGGCCAGCTGGAAAATGTTCATGGGCCGATCATGCTGGCGCTGGCGTTTGCCTGTCAACGCGTCAGTCGAGGTTTTTTTGCGGGATCAGCAGATTTCTGGCTGCTTCGAGGAATTCATCAGACAGGCTGTTTCCCTTGGTCGCACGGGCGAGGGTAATTGCGCCTACCATCATCGCGTACTGGGCAATGGCGGCCTGGCGGTCACCCTCAGGTGTGCCGGTCGCCTGGGTAGCGCTCAGGATCCCCACGGATGCCTCAAAGCCTTGGATAAAGCTCTGCTGCAGCGGACTGTCGACCGCTTCGTGACATATCTCCCCGGCAAACGCCGCTACCGGGCAACTGTCCCCGGGGTGGTCGCGATTGGCCGCCGACAGATAAGGATCGATCAATGCCAGGCGTGCAGTCTCGGGGTCGGGGCTCTGCTCGACCCTGGCCTGCCAGCGCTCGTTCGATTGTTCGAATGCCCGGTTGCAGGCTTCCGTGGCCAGCGCCTCGCGGGACTCGAAGTGCCCGTAGAAACCGCCATGGGTCAGCCCGGCGGCGGCCATCACGTCCGACACGCTGATGCCATGGATGCCCCGTTCACGAAACAGCCGCGTGGCGGCCTCGACGATGATTTCGCGATTGAGTTCGGCTTGTTTGCGGGACACGCGTGGCATCGAGGGCTCTCTGGATCAGGTGGTGGCAGTGATGGGTGGCATCATAAAACGTTTAGCTGGCGTACTGCGCAATCCCGTTGCCGAACGACCAGTTTTCCTTCTTGACCTCCACCAGGCTGATAAACACGTCTTCCAGGCGCACCGCCAGTTCACGGTTCAAACTCTCGGCGATGGTCTTGTACAACAGCTTTTTCTGCTCGGTGCTGCGGCCTTCGTTCAGAGTGATCTGGATGATCACCAGGTTGTCGGTGCGTTGGATGCCCAGGTACTCCGGGTCATAGATGAAGTGGTGTTCATCGTGCTCGGTGAGGATCTGGAAGTTGTCGTGTTCAGGCACGCCGATGGCCGTGTGCATGGCGTTGTAGATCAATACACCGACGCGCTTGGCGTAGGTGACGTCGGGGTTTTTCCGAAGGTCGATGCGCACGATTGGCATGGCAGGTAGTCCAGTGAGGGGCGTGCTTTAAAAATACATGACGTGATGAATTTATAAAATAGATTTCTTGTGAAATGTAAAATTGACGCTGCCGGAAACGTCTTCAATCCTCTGCACTGCACAACCATTCCTCAGCTAAGTCTTTGCTTCTTCAGGCGAATCCCGGACAATCGCGCCCCTGTTTCGGTCGTGGCGCTGCCTGTCAGGTTTTTCTGACTCGTCTCGACTGAGTGAATGCGGAGATCCGAACGGATGAATGATCAGGCCAATAGCGTCGACGAACGCTACGCAACGACACCTGCAACCCTCACAAGCTGGAGCCGCCAGGACACCACCTGGATGCTCGGCCTGTTCGGTACGGCCATCGGCGCCGGCACCTTGTTCCTGCCGATCAACGCGGGCCTTGGCGGTTTCTGGCCGCTGGTGATCCTCGCGCTGCTGGCATTCCCGATGACGTTTTTCGCGCACCGTGGCCTGACCCGCTTTGTGCTCTCGGGCCGTGAAGGCTCGGACATCACCGACGTGGTCGAAGAACATTTCGGCCTCAAGGCCGGCGCCGCGATCACCTTGCTGTACTTCTTCGCGATCTTCCCGATCCTGCTGATCTACAGCGTGGCGCTGACCAACACCGTCGGCAGCTTCATGGAGCATCAACTGCACATCGCGCCGCCACCGCGGGCGATCCTGTCGCTGGTGCTGATCCTCGGCCTGCTGGCCGTGGTGCGGTGTGGCGAGCAGGTGATCGTCAAGGCCATGAGCCTGATGGTGTATCCGTTTATCGTCGCCTTGCTGTTACTCGCCGTGTACCTGGTGCCGCACTGGAACGGCGGCATCCTCAGTACCGCCAGCACCGTGCCGGCCCCGTCGGCGCTGCTGCACACGCTGTGGCTGGCGATTCCGGTGATGGTGTTCTCGTTCAACCATTCGCCGATCATCTCGGCCTTTGCGGTGGACCAGAAGCGCCAGTACGGCGAACACGCCGAGGAACGCAGCTCGCAGATCCTGTCCCGGGCACACATCCTGATGGTGGTGATGGTGCTGTTCTTCGTGTTCAGTTGCGTACTGACCCTGTCGCCGGCGCAACTGGCCGAAGCCAAGGCGCAGAACCTGTCGATCCTGTCCTACCTGGCGAACCACTTCAGCAACCCGACCATCGAGTTCGCCGCGCCGCTGATCGCGTTTGTGGCGATTGCCAAGTCGTTCCTGGGCCATTACATCGGCGCCAGTGAAGGCCTCAAGGGCCTGGTGCTCAAAAGTGGCCGTCGCCCGGCTGCCAAGACCCTGGACCGCATGACGGCTGCCTTCATGCTGGTGGTGTGCTGGATCGTCGCGACCCTCAACCCTAGCATCCTCGGCATGATCGAGACCCTGGGCGGGCCGATCATTGCGTCGATCCTGTTCCTGATGCCGATGTACGCGATCCGCAAGGTGCCGGCGATGGCCAAGTACCGTGGCCAGGCGTCCAACGTGTTCGTCACGGCGGTGGGCCTGGTGGCGATTACCGCGCTGATTTATTCGCTGGTGTCCTGACAGCACCCGGTTTCAGTGCAATGATCACGGCCAATTCGCAGACAGCGGATTGGCCGTTTTTTTTGCCAGGGAATTAGGGATTGAACACCAAGCCTGAGAGCGACACCACGCCGAACCGTGCACAAGACTTGCTGGCCGGCCTGTCCATCGCCGGCCTGTTACTGCCCGAGGCCGTGGCCTACTCCAGTATCGCCGCGTTGCCGCCCCAGGCGGGCGTGATCGCCTTGTTTGCCGGATTGTTGTGCTACGGCCTGTTTGGCACCAGCCGCTTCGCGATTGTCTCTGCCACATCGTCCTCGGCAGCGGTGCTGGCGGCGGCCACGGCAACGCTGGCGGGGGATGACCCGGCACTCAGGCTGAGCCTGGCAATGGGCCTGGTACTGGTGACGGGGGCGTTTTTCCTGTTGGCCGGGATGCTCAAGCTGGGCGGGCTGACCTCGTTTATCGCCAAGCCGGTGTTGCGTGGCTTTGCCTTTGGCCTGGCGCTGACGATCATCCTCAAGCAGTTGGCCAGCGTGGTGGGCGTGCACCTGACCGACAACAACCTGATTCGCTTCCTGCCTCAGCTCCTGGAGCAACTGCCGCGCTGGAACTGGGCCGCCGCTGCCGTCGCGGGCGTCGCGTTGCTGCTGCTCTGGCTATGCGCGCGAGTTCGGCGCCTGCCGGGCGGGTTGCTGGTGGTGATCCTCGGGATTGCCGCCGGCCAGTGGCTGGATCTGCAGGCCCATGGCGTGGCGTTGATCGGCGTCATCGACCTGCGTCTGGAACTGGCGCATTTGCCGGTGTTGCCGTTCGCCGACTGGCTGCGCCTGGGAGAGTTGGCGTTTGCCATGGTGATGATTCTTTACGCCGAGTCCTACGGCTCCATCAGCTCCTTCGCCCTCAAGCATGGTGATCGCGTGTCATCCAACCGTGACCTGCTGGCGCTGGGGGCCGCCAACCTGCTGTCCGGGCTGTTCCAGGGCATGCCCACTGGCGCCGGGTATTCGGCGACATCGGCCAATGAGGCGGCGGGAGCCAACTCGCGGCTGGCGGGCGCCGTGGCGGCGCTGGTGGTGTTGGCGATCGTGCTGACGGTGCTGCCGCTGGTGGCATTGACGCCGGAGCCGGTGCTTGCCGCCATCGTCATTTACGCCTTGGGCCGTGGCTTGAGCCTGCAGCCCCTGGGCCGCTATTTCTCCTGGCGGCGCGACCGGTTGCTGGTGATTTGCGCGGTGGCGGCGGTGTTGGTGCTGGGGGTGCTGGATGGGTTATTGGTGGCGGTCGGGATCAGCGTGGTGTTGATGTTGCGTCAGATGTCGTCGGCGGACGTGCGCGAGTTGGGGCGCATTGACGGTGGGCATGATTTTGTCGACTTGCTGCATCACCCGAGCGCCGAACGGATCCCCGGTGTGCTGATCGTGCGGCCCAGTGAAGCGCTGTTCTTCGCGAATGCCGAGCGAGTGCTGGGGGCCGTGTTGAGCCTGATGCGACATTCCACGTTACCGCTGCACACCATCGTGCTCAGCCTGGAAGAATCCCCCGACCTGGACGGCACCAGCATCGAGGCATTGCAGGCGTTTTTCGTACAGGTGCGAGGGGAGGGCAAATGCCTGGTGCTGGCCCGCGTACGGCATGAGGCGCAGGAGGTGTTGCAGACGCTGCCTGAGGCGTGTGCTCCCCAGGTATTGATCAGCGGCTTGAGTGTTGATGGCGCGGTGCAGTTGGCGTTGCAGCCAACTGCCTGAGCCCGACATTAAAACGCCTCGGCGCTGAGCCCCACTTGGGCGAGGTAGCCGTGCAGTTTCTCAACGTCTGTGAAGATCGCGCCGACGTAGCCATCGGGGCGCACCAGCACCCATTCGCCATGGGCGAGGTTGTAAGCGTCATTGAACTGTCGCTGATCATCCACCAGGTCGCCGCCCGGCCCGAAGCGATGGATATGCAGCCCGGCGGCAGGCTTCAGTGACCCGCGTTCCACCTCATAGCCCAGCAATGTCCAATGCACGCCCTGGAACAGCTTGAATAGCCGGGACGAATGGCCGCTGGCGTCCCGCACGGTTGCATCGGGCGCCCGGTCACCGGCGAGCAAGCGGCCTTCTCGTTCTGCCGGTTGCACTGCGAGCGAGGAGTGGGGATACCCGATATCGAGTTGGTGCACCTCGCGGCCGCGGCGCATGTTGCCCTTTTTCATTCCGTCCAGCAGCCTGGTCGACAGGCCGAGCATCGAGGCTGCCACAGGCCGTCGCTCTTCCTCATAGGTGTCGAGCAACGCTTCGGGCGCATCGGCCGTCACCGCCGCCAGCTTCCAGCCCAGATTGTAGGCATCTTGCACGCTGGTATTGAGGCCCTGGCCGCCGGTGGGTGGGTGGATGTGCGCGGCATCGCCGATAAGAAATACCTGTCCTACGCGATAGTGATCGGCCAGCCGCGCATTCATCGTGTAGGCCGACGCCCAGGAGACAGAGTCGATATGAATGTCCTGCCGACCCGTGCGCTCTGCCACCATGTTCATGAGCCCCTCAGCGCTGAGGTCAACTTCTGTGTCCAGCGGAATCGGCGCCTGTATCTGAAACAGCTCGGTCCCCGCCAATGGGCAGATTGCGACCTGCATTGTCATGCACTCAGTGCTGAACCGGTGCCAGTAGTCACGCGACAGGCCGGTCATAAGCACATCGGCTACGATGGCACGGACCCCGAGGGTCTGCCCAGGAAATCCGATGTCCAGCGTGCGGCGTACCACACTGCGGCCGCCGTCTGCGCCAATGAGCCAACGTACACGCAGTGTCTGTTCGCCTTCGTTGCCGACCAAATATGCGGTCACGCCGTGGCTGTCCTGCTCGAAGCTGACTAACTCGCAGCCAAACGCCGGGGGGTGCCCCAATTCCAGAAGGCGCTCGCGCATCACCTGTTCGGTGAGGAACTGCGGCAGCATCATAGGCTGCTGATAAGGTTCGGCTGACGTTGGCGCCGAGAGCTCGATAACCTCGGCGTCGATGTGGCTGCCATCTTCGTTGTATCGCCGCTCGGGCGGGTAGACGTCGCCCGCAGCGGTGATCCGGTCGAGAATGCCGAGGTCTTCGAATATTTCCAGGGTGCGGGGTTGAATACCCTTGCCCCGCGAGCCGTGGAACGGCGCGGGGGATTTTTCGATCAGCCGGAAGGAAATGCCTCGTCGCGCCAGGTCGATCGCCAGGGTCAAACCGGCCGCACCGGCACCACAAATCAGAACGTCGACTGCGCATTGCTCTTTCATCTGGACTGCCTTTATATGTAATATGCACATATATTTGAGCAAGGAAGATTCCGTGTCAACAGAAAGCGTGCAAAATACACCTATAGGTCTTCAGATTCGCGAGCTTCACGGGGCGCTGATTGAAATTGTCGGTGCCATGAACCGGCCGCAGCGCGACGAAGTGATGGTCCGGGAGGCGGGTATCGCCCTTGATCGGGCACTGTTTCCGCTGCTGGTGCTGGTGGAGCGGCTGGGGCCGATCGGCGTTGTGGAGCTGGCCGACCGCGTGGGACGCGACTACACCACGGTCAGCCGCCAGGTGGCGAAGCTGGAAAGCCTCGGTTTGGTCGACCGCCAGGAAAATGCCAAGGACCGCCGGGTTCGCGAGTCGGTGATCACCCCGCAGGGCAAGGCAATGACGGATCGGGTGGATGAGGCACGTACGCGAATGGGGATGGCCATTTTCGCCACCTGGGAACAGCAGGACATCGACGACCTGGTGCGACTGATGGGCAAGTTTGCCGCCGACCTCAACGACGATGCGCTGGTCACTCTGACGCTTGAGAATCGATAGAAAAGCCGGGCAAAAAAATACCCCTCAATGAGGGGTATTTTTAAACGACTTCCAGCGGTTACCGGCGGCGGAACAACGGCAACGGTTCATCCGTCGCGGCCTGGTACGTCACCGAGAAATCCTTGAGGCTTTCCAGCGCTTCATACGGGTCTTTATCCGCGCGCAAGGCGAAGGCATCGAACCCGCAGCGGCGCAGGTAGAACAACTGGTCGCGCAGCACATCGCCAATCGCCCGCAGCTCGCCCTTGTAACCATAACGGTCACGCAGCAGGCGGGCGTTGGAGTAGTTGCGACCGTCGGTGAAGGCCGGGAAGTTCAGGGCGATGACCTGGAAGTGCTCCACGTCATCACCGATCTCTTCGGCTTCTTCATCGGCGTCCAGCCACACACCCAGGCCGCCGTCGCGGGCCTTGAGGGCGTGAGCGTGCTCGCGCCACAGGGCCAGCGGCACGATCAGGTCGTCGCAGTTGGAGATGCCATCGAAGCTCGCGTCCTTGGGCAGCAGGTGCCAGGTTTCGTCGAGGACTTCGTTGTTCTTAATGATTCGCTGCATAGACGCGCTCCTTGAACAGGTCAATGCCGATGCGCTGGTAAGTGTCGATGAAACGCTCATCTTCGGTGCGCTGTTCAACGTACACGTCGATCAGCTTGCCGATCACGTCAGGCATGGCTTCCTGGGCGAAGGACGGGCCGAGGATCTTGCCCAGGCTCGCATCGCGGCTGGCGCTGCCACCCAGGGACACTTGGTAGAATTCTTCGCCTTTCTTGTCCACGCCCAGGATGCCGATGTGGCCGACGTGGTGGTGACCACAGGCGTTCATGCAACCGGAGATGTTCAGGTCCAGCTCGCCGATGTCGAACAGGTAGTCCAGGTCGTCGAAACGGCGCTGGATCGATTCGGCAATCGGGATCGACTTGGCGTTGGCCAGGGAGCAGAAGTCGCCGCCCGGGCAGCAGATGATGTCGGTCAGCAAGCCGATGTTCGGCGTGGCAAAACCCTGCTCGCGCAGCTCGCCCCACAGGGTGAACAGTTGAGACTGTTCAACATCGGCGAGGATGATGTTCTGCTCGTGGGAGGTGCGCAGTTGGCCGAAGCTGTAGCGCTCGGCCAGGTCGGCGACGCCGTCCAGTTGCTTGTCGGTGATGTCACCCGGTGCAACACCGGTAGGTTTCAGCGACAGGGTCACGGCGACATAGCCCGGCTTTTTGTGGGCCAGGGTGTTGCGGGTGCGCCAGCGGGCGAAACCCGGGTGCTGCGCATCGAGCTCGGCCAACGCGGCGTCCTGATTGCTCAGGGCCTTGTAGTCCGGGTCGACGAAGTGTTTGGCAACGCGGTGCACTTCGGCGTCGGTCAGGGTGGTCTGGCCGCCGCGCAGGTGTTCCATCTCGGCGTCGACTTTCTGGGCGAACACCTCGGGGGTCAGCGCTTTTACCAGGATCTTGATCCGGGCCTTGTACTTGTTGTCACGACGGCCGTAGCGGTTGTAGACCCGCAGGATCGCGTCGAGGTAGCTCAACAGGTCCTGCCACGGCAGGAATTCGTTGATGAAGGCACCCACTACCGGCGTACGACCGAGGCCACCGCCGACGAGCACACGGAAGCCCAACTCGCCCGCCGCGTTGTGCACCGGCTCCAGGCCGATATCGTGCACTTCGATGGCGGCGCGGTCCGAGGTCGAGCCATTGATGGCGATCTTGAACTTGCGCGGCAGGTAGGCGAATTCCGGGTGGAAGGTGGTCCATTGACGGACGATTTCACACCATGGGCGGGGGTCGATCAGCTCGTCAGCGGCAACGCCGGCGAACTGGTCGGTGGTCACGTTGCGCAGGCAGTTACCGCTGGTCTGAATGGCGTGCATCTGCACGGTGGCCAATTCAGCCAGGATGTCCGGCACGTCTTCCAGCGCCGGCCAGTTGAACTGAACGTTCTGGCGAGTACTGATGTGGGCGTAGCCCTTGTCGAAGTCGCGGGCAATCTTGGCCATCATGCGCGTCTGACGGGAAGTCAGTTGGCCATAAGGCACGGCAACCCGCAGCATCGGCGCAAAGCGCTGAACATAAAGGCCATTTTGCAGGCGCAGAGGGCGGAACTCTTCTTCGCTCAGTTCACCTGCCAGATAGCGTCGGGTCTGATCACGGAACTGCTTGACGCGGTCCTCGATGATGCGCTGATCGTATTCGTCGTATACGTACATATAGGTCCTGTTCTCGGCAAATCTGCGCGCACGGCCGCGCACTCCCAACGGAGCCGGCGCACGATACCAGTTTGCGTTTATGCGCAAAAGTGATGTTTGAGTATATGCAAATAACCAAATGGCCTAATGAGAACGGTTATCGCGATACCCACATTTGTCATGCGGGCAATCATGAACTTTACTGTGCTCGTGTCTTTGTGCAATCACCTATAAAACCGACAAGAGGCGATGCTATGAGCAATCCGACCAAAGCGCGCAAAAGTGACAGCAGTGTCGATGCGTGGGCCATTCTGTTTTTGATTATCCTGGTGGTTTCCACTGCCGTGTTCTGGGTCAGCCATCAATAAAAGGGCGTTATCGAGCCTTGTTGTCGACAATCGGCAATTAGCCGAGATTGACCGGCCTGATGCCATTATCATGGGCCGTCATTCCGAAGGGCTCAGGCAACGATGTTGAAGGTTCTCTGCAAGTGCTTGCTGGTGCTGAGCATGCCGTTCTGGGCCATCGCCCAGGCGACGTCGGTGGTGTTTCTCAACCCTGGCAATTCGACCGAGACCTTCTGGGTCAGCTACGCGCAATTCATGCAGGCCGCCGCCAGGGACCTCGGCCTGGATTTGCGTGTGCGCTATTCCGAGCGCAACCCCGAGACCACGCTGGTGCAGGCCCGTGAAGCCCTGCAAGGCGCCGAGCGCCCGGACTACTTGGTGCTGGTCAACGAGCAGTACATTGCCCCGCAGATCTTGCGCCTGGCCCAGGGCAGCGGGGTCAAGCTGCTGATCGTCAACAACGCGCTGACCGCGGACCAGACTCAACTGCTGGACGCTGGCAAATACCCTGACTGGATCGGCAGCATGGTCGCCGACGACGAACAGGCGGGCTACTTGATGCTCACCCAGTTGTTGCGCCTGCATGGGCCTGTCGCCCCCGGCCAGACCCTCGACCTGATCGCGTTCTCCGGGGCCAAGACCACTCCCGCCGCGCAACTGCGCGAGCGGGGCTTGCAGCGCGCCCTGGCGGATCATCCGCAGGTGCGCCTGCGCCAGTTGGTGTATGGCGAGTGGAGTCGCCAGCGCGCTTTCGACCAGGCCACGCAGTTATTCAAACGCTACCCGCAGACCGCGCTGGTGTGGGCGGCCAACGATGAAATGGCGCTGGGGGCAATGGATGCACTCAAAGGCAGCGGGCGCACGCCGGGCAGGGACGTGTTGTTCAGCGCGGTCAACAGTTCGCCCGAAGCGTTGCAGGCGCGCCTTGAGGGGCGCCTGAGTGTGCTGGTGGCCGGGCATTTCACCCTTGGCGGCTGGGCGATGGTGGTGCTGCATGACGATGCCCGCGGCCTGGGCATGGCGCAGTACGGTGGGCGTGAGCGCAAGCTTGGGCTCTTTCGATTGATTGATCCGCCACACGCCACGCGCCTTTTAGAGATGCAGGGGCGCGAGGACTACGGCGTCGACTTTCGAGCACTGTCAGCCCAGGGCAAGCCAGCCACCTATCGCTACCCGTTCAGCCTGCAACTGCTGATGCATTGACCGGCTTCAAACACCGGCCAGGTGCAGCACCAGCTTGACGATGGCAAACAGGGTCAAGGCAAACACGGCGGTAAACACAATACCCAGGATGACAAAGTGGCTGGGCTTGCCATGGGTAAAGTCGCGGGCGCGATTCTTCCCGCTCTGCACCCCGAAGGCGGCTGCCATCACGCTGTGAAGCATCTGCCAGAAAGTCGGTGGCTTGTTGTTGGAATCGTCCATAAAGGCCTCGCGGTAGGGATCAAACCCATGGATGAGGATAGCCAAGTTCCCGCAAAACACCGGCTGTAGCTATCTACCGCCCTGGCGGTTGGCCCGTTCGCTGTACTGGGACTCCTTAACAGAGTCATCAGGAACGAGCGCATGCCAACCTTACCCGCCCCGACAGAGCAGGGGCTACACACCGCATTGATCAAGAACAGCTTGCCCGGCTGGATTGCCCGCAGCGCGGCTGCGGACATCCGACGCTTGAAGCCGGGCCTGCTGCCCGGGCGCGTCCCCGAGGATGCACCACCTGCCTGGCTCAGTAACGCGCCCCAGGGGTTGCGCCAGGCATTCGCCGACAGCCAGTTGGCCAGTCGCCGCGCCCACGAGCGGCTGGCCAAGACTCTCGACGGCCTCAAGGGCATCACCGAGTTCGCCCAGCCGCTGCTGGAAGACGCCTGGCGCAAACGGTTCGGTGAGGTACCGGACGTCCACAAGCACCAGTTGCACTACCTGCGTTACCGTCAGGTGCCGCAACAGCATTCGCTGTTGCAGGCAGCATTGCTCAACTTTGAAGGCAATGAAGACTTTGCCGATATCGCCCTTGAGCAAACCAGCGCGCTGGCCCCCGAAGGGGCGTTGTTCACCGAGTACTACGGCGAAATTCTGAACGACCATTCACGCCGGGCCCGCTATCGCTACCGCGAAAAGCTCGCCGTCACCCCGGACCAGTTTGCCGCGCTCTGCCGCACGCTGGACCTGGGCCGGCAATACCAGGCGCATTTGCAACAAGTGTTCGAGGAGGCGGGCACCAAGGCCGTGGTGCGCGAGCAGATGATCGACGCGCACAAGAAACTGCTGGCCGTCAGGCTGCACACGGCGCGGATGAAGAACGAAGTCAGCGACAGTGCCTATGCCATGCTCAACGCCTTGCTGGCCGGTACCGAACGGCCGCAGTTGGATGGCAAGCCCGTTGCCTGCAGCCAATTGGCGATTCTCGGCTGCAAGGTGGGTGAAGTCGTACTGATCGGGCCGGGCGTCGGCGCGATGGCAGATGCCCGGCAGCCGTTGGGCTGGGGCACTGTGCTGGTGCCCGGCGCCTCGCTCGGGGAATTGCTGGTGCCGGCCGCGGCCGACCAGCGGCTGGTGGCGTGGATCCCCGGTGCGCCGTTGTACCCGCTCAAGGAATACCCGTCGATAAAGGCGTTCGAGGCGGAACTGGCGATCAACCTGCGCTCCCCGGAGTATCAGCGGCTGTTTGCCAGCCTGGTGCCGCAAGACGAAGCCCCGGTTTTCCTGCAACGACTGAAGACCAAGCTCTTTACCTTCGAGTGGAACTCCAGAGGCTACATGGAGCAGGTCTACGACCCGAACATCAACCTGGCGCGCCGCGAAAGCCTGATCAGTGGCGAGCTGTTCGGAGCGCTCTATGACAACCACCTGCAACGCCTGAAAGATAACGCCAGAACGCTCGCCGTACCCACCGCCGAGGCGGATCGCAAGGCTGCCCAGGAACGCCACGAACATTGGCTGAGTATTGGCTTGAATGTGCTGAACGTGGCGGCCTTTGTCGTGCCCGGCCTGGGGGAGGTGATGCTGGCGGTCACGGCTGTGCAACTGGGCCTGGAGGTCTACCATGGCATCGAGGCGTGGAAGGAAGGCGACATCGATGCCGCCTGGGGACATCTGGAGTCGGTGGCGCTGAACGTGGCCTTCATGGCCGCCCTCGGCGGTTCGACGGCCCTGGCCGGTCGCGCGCCGAAAATCCAGGTGTCCCGCTGGGTGGATGGCCTGGTACCGGTCAAACTGCCCAGTGGTGAGGCTCGGCTGTGGAAACCGGACCTGGCGCCGTACCGCAGCGAGGTGGTGCTGGCCCCGGCTGTCAAGCCCAATGCCCGGGGCCAGTACGAGACAGGCGGCAAGATTTATGTGCGTATCGGCGAAAACCTGCATGAAAAGGTCTTCGACAGCCGAATCCGCAAGTGGCGGATCAAACACCCGGATAATCCCGAGGCTTACCAACCGATCCTTGAACACAACAACGCCGGTGCCTGGCGGCATGTGCATGAGCAGCCCTTCAAATGGGACCGCCTGACCCTGTTGCGACGACTGGGGCCTGCCACTGAAGAATTCTCTGATACGACACTGGGCATTATTGGGGATATCAGTGGGGTCCAGGATGACGTGTTGCGCAAGGCGTATATCGAAGGCAGGCCGCTGCCCGCCGTGCTGGCCGATACCCTGGAGCAGTTCCGCAGCCAGCCAGTGGCGGATACGGCGCCGCTGGCTGGCGAAGAGGCGGTGCTGCAACGGCGCTTCCCTGGATTGTCGAGGCGAGCCATCCAGGAAATTCTTGATACCGCCAGCGAACAGGAGCGCTTGCAACTGCGCAGTCAGCGTGGAGCCTCGGCGCGCCTGGACAATGCCGCTCGCCGCGCAGTCCAACAAGGCCGCCTGAGCCGTGCCCTGGCGGGGCTGCATCGTCAGGCCGACGCCGGTGCCGACACTGACCGCCTGGCCCTGCATTGCCTGCAACACTTGCCGGGCTGGCCCACCAATCTGCGCCTGGAAGTGCGCTTTCAGGCTGTCGACGGGCCGTTACTGAACAGCATTGGCCCGCAAGATGCGCCGCTGCGCAGGTACCTGGTCAAGCAAGGCGAAACCTTCCAGGCTTACGACGAGCGCGGTGTCGCGCTGAACAGCCGGGCCACCGGACGGCGTAATTTCTTCCAGTCCGTCGTGCATGCGATCCCCGCTGCGGCCCGACCTGGCCTGGACATGCCCGTGGCGACCCTGGACCGGGAACTGCAACAAGCGGTGGCCGGTTATGCCACCCGCCGCCGTAGCCAAATGTCCGATGTGCTCGGCCTGCGCGCACCGCGTTCGCGACCCGTGTTGACGGGGGCGGGGGCGGGGGGCGTCCTGGGTTACCCGTTGAGCGGTCGGGGCAAAGGCTTTGAAGTGGATGCATCGCTGACGGCGAGGGTGCAGGCGCTCTATCCCAACCTGAGCGTCGAGCAGGCCAGCGAGTTTGTCCTGAGCCGATTGCAGGCCGGTGAAAGCGCCCAACAGGTCTTCACCCTGTTGGGAAACCGCCAGCGTGAGTTTGACCTGTTGCAGGCAGAGCTTGATCAGTGGACCGCCGCTGCTGCCGGGCAGGCGGGCGGGGCCAGCCAGCAACAACGGGTAGCGGCCGACATCATAGGATGCTGGCGCCAGGGCATTTACCGCGAGCGGCCGCCCCAGAGCATTCTGTCGTTGGGCAGCGTGACGGACCTTCCGCGCCTGAGTGCAGACTTTTCCCATGTGCAGGCGCTGAGCGCACATGCCGAGCTTTTGTTGGGTGATCAGGGCGTGCGTCTGGCCGATCAGTTTTCCCGGGTGCGACACCTTGCGGTGTTCTTTGATGCAACGCCGGGCACCGGACTGGTCGACGGGCTGAACCGCTTCGTCGATCTCAACCAACTGACGTTGAATGGTCGGGACGTGGCCTATTCGGTCCCCTTCATTCAACGCCTGGGGGCAATGGAGCGCTTGCACAACCTGTCCGTCGCGGGGCTTTCGCAAAACCTGGACGTCAGTCCTCTCACGCACTTGCGCTCGCTGCGCATGGAGGGCTCGGTGCAGGAGTGGCCACAGGGGGTGACGTCACTTGAGCATCTTGAGAGGCTCGACCTGTGGCGAACAAACATCCGTTCGGTCCCCCCGTCGATGCTCATCGGGCATGAACGATTGTGGCGCGGCCTGAACCTGCGGTGGGCCGCGTTTGACCGCCGGGAATTCATGGCGGTGTATGAACATGTGCGGGGCAATCCGGCTCACCTGCTCAATGAGCAAGCCCTGGTGCAGGGTTACTGTGAAGGCGTGATGGACCGATTGAAAAATGTGCACTGGGGGTTTGGCATAGACGTTGTCTCTCAGTTCCGGCAGCAGGGTCTGACCACTGAACAGATACTGGCTCGCACTCACCAGGTACTCGACGAACAGCTCGCCCTGAGCCGGGACCTGCAGGAGTGGGCGGCCAGGGAGTTGCGGGTTGACCGCCGGCAGGTGGATGTCTTTTATCGCCAGCGCGCCGCCGAGCGGCTCCTGGACAGTTGGCGTGAAGGCCTGGGGCCGCGGCTTGCGCCGTCGGGCATGTCGGCGCGCTCCAACCTGCCGACCGCCACACTGAACCTGTCGGGGGGCGTGCTGGGCGACTTGCCCGGGTTGCCGGCGGCCGCGTTCGCCCATGTCAAACAGGTCAACCTGAGCGGCACCCGGGTTTCCATTGAGGCGCTGAATGACTTTCTCGGCGCATTCAACGCCATTGAAGACTTGAACCTCAGTGCCAGCAACCTGGCACAGCTGCCTTCGGCCCTGGACAACTTCACCGCCCTGCGCCAGTTGGATCTTTCCCACAACCAACTGAGCATTATCCCGTCCCTCCAGCAACGCTTGAGCCGCCTGACGGCTCTTGAAACCCTGGACTTGCAATACAACCGTGTCGCGAGCCTGGATCTGCGTGGCCTCAACGCCTTGCGCCACTTGAACC
Organism: Pseudomonas sp. IPO3774; assembly: GCF_013386835.1. NCBI lineage: Bacteria > Pseudomonadati > Pseudomonadota > Gammaproteobacteria > Pseudomonadales > Pseudomonadaceae > Pseudomonas > Pseudomonas sp. IPO3774. The sequence goes on along the minus strand of NZ_JACAQY010000024.1, from coordinate 17,081 downwards.
TCAGCCGCACTGGAATCACCGAATGGCCCGAGGGTGTCCTGGACTTGCCAGTCCTGGAGAGCCTGGACCTGAGCCACAGCGCTATCACCCGGGTGCCCGCCCAGGCGCTCACCGGCCACGACACGCTGATGCTCAAGAGCAACCTGCGGGGTTGCCGACTGACTGCCCGGGCCTGCGCCGACATCCTGGCCTTTGCGCAACGCACCCTGCGGGAAAATCCATTGGGCCTTGATGTGGAATTACTGCCGTTGGTGGGGCCGGAAATCTACCTGCACAAGCCGCTGGGCATTCCCCAGGAACAGCTGCGCATCGGCCGGACCGGCGGCGATCCGGAGTATTTCCCGGTCAGGGTCACCGACGACCCCGGCCAGTTGCTGTTGCCCCTGCACGTCGAGAACGTCGACGCGCAGGCACGCCTCACTCCGGCGGCGCGCCTGCAACAACTGGATCCTGCCTTGAGCAGTGCCCAGGCGGTGGCGCGCATTGATGAATGGCTGGCCGCCGGCCTGGGCGCCACCGGCGTCGACACACGCCTGGTGCAGTTGCGCGCCGAGCATCAACGCTTGAGCCGGGTGTTGAACAGTTGGATCGACATCGAAGGTTATCGCGAGGGGGGCGGCTGGGTCAGTGCCCTCGACCGTCGTCGTGCCGCCGGCCGGCTCCTTGAAAGCTGGCGCCACAACCTGCGTGCCCGGCCCGAGGTGCCGCCGGTGGACGGGCGCGAGGTACTGGACCTGTCCGGGTTGTATCTGGGCGACCTGCCGACGTTGCCGGCTTCAATGAGCCACGTCAGCGTGCTCGACCTCACCGAGGTGAAGCTGACGGAGCAGGGGTCCAATGGGTTCCTGGGCAGTTTCCCCCACCTGCGCCGGCTTGTGCTCAACAAGAATGGCCTGGCGCACCTGCCCGAGGTGATCAACCAATACACGGCGCTGACTCATCTCGAAGCCACCTACAATGATTTGCGCGACGCTGTGGAGCTACAGGCACTGCTCGGCCCGTTAAGTGCGCTGGAATGGCTCGACCTTGGCGAAAACACCCTGGCCAGCCTGGATGTCAGCGGCCTGCGCGGGCTGACAAACCTGGACCTGCACAACAACGTCCTGGAGGAATGGCCGGCCGGGGCATTGGAACTGCCGCGACTGCGCACCCTCGACCTCAGCAATAATCAGATCGAGACCATCCCGGACGATGCCCTGTTACCTCGCCACAACCTCCTGATGAGCAACACCAACCTGACGGACAATGGGCTGGAAGAACGCGTGTTCGAGCGCCTGAGCGACTTCCTCGAGGAAACGGGGTTCGGCCTGGGCTATACCCGGGAGCAAATTGATCGCGAGCTCGATGGCTTCCTCCTCAGTACCAGTCACGAGGAAGCGGATCTGAGCGGTGAGCTGCATCCGGAGCTGCTGACGCCCGCAGCACAGAAGGCCCAGTGGTTTGCTGGCGTGGCGGCCGACTCCAGCAAACACGCAGTCTGGGAGTCGCTCAAGAGCGCTGACGACAGTGAGGATTTCTTCTACATCATTTCCCAGCTGAAAAACGCCCAGGACTTCATCACCGACCGCCCTGAGTTGACGCGCCGGGTATGGGAGGTGCTGGAGGCCGCCGAGCAACGTCCGGCGTTGCGCGAGCAACTGTTCGGCAAGGCTCGCGGCATGCGGATCAACGCGACCTGCGGTGACGGTTGGATCCTGCTGTTCAGCGACCTTGAAGTCAGTGTCTATGAGTTCAAGGCCCTGGAAACCGTGGAGCCCGGAAAAGAAGGCGCGGCGCTGTTCAAGCTGGCCAGAAGCATGATCCGCCTGGAACAGACTGAAGCCACCGCCAGCCGCGTGGTCAGCCTAAAGCCCAGTGTTGACCCGGCGGAAATTCGCCTGGCCTACCGCATCGGCCTGGCCCAACGCCTGGAGTTGCCGCGCCAGCCGTCCGGCATGCTGTACCGCAACCTTTCCCAAGTGAAACAGGCCGATATCGACCAGGCCTACGCCAGCATCATCGGCCGGGAGGCGACCGAGGCGTTCACGGCCGATCTGGTCACGCGCCAGTACTGGGTCGATTACGTGCAGAAGCAATACGCGGCTGACTTTACGACGCTGGCCCAGACCCAGGCCCGCGAGGCTGAAGCCCTGGAGGATCGCTATCCGGCGTTTGGTGCGCAGTACGAGGCGCAAGCCGTGGTCTTGGCCAAGCAAAGGATTGAGCAACGCCAGGCCCTGCTGATTCGCCTGTCCGAGCGGGAGAGAGCAACACTGAGGCTATAACAGCCTGTGCCCCGGCGGCAGGTCCGGAAACGGGCCTGCCGCGCCTCAGTGGTCGTTACCCAGGTTCGGCGCCAAGGTGCACAAAAACATTTATCTACCTGCGAAGGCGCTCGCCTGTTCGCTGTACTGGGCCTCCCTAAAGCGTTCTCAGGAAGCCGCACATGTCTACTCCACCTAATGCCCTCGCGGACGAAAGCTTGCACACCGCCCTGATCAAGACACGTCTGCCCACGTGGGTTGCCCACATGGCCCCCGTCGATGTGCGCCGGCTCAAACATGGACTGTTGCCCGGCAGGGAGCGGCCTGCCACCAAGGTCCTGCTCTCGCCCGCATTGAACAAGGCACTCGATGACAGTCGCAAGGCCAGCCGTCAGTCCCGCGAAGCCTTGGCCAAGGGCCTTGGCGCGCTGCAAGGCATTGTCGAATTCGCCCAGCCCAAGCTGGAAGCGGCGTTGCGCGAGGCGATGGGCGAGGCCCCGGACGTCCACAAAAACCAGCTGCATTACCTGCGGTATCGCCAGGCCCCGCAGCAGCATTCGTTGTTGCAGGCGGCGTTGCTGAACTTCGAGGGCGATGAAGACTTCACCGATATCGCCCTCGAACAGACCAGCGCCCTGGCGCCGGAAGGTGCGCTGCTGACCGAGTACTACGGCGAGGCGCGGGCGGATGGCTCGCGTGCGGCGCGTTATCGCTACAGCGAAACCCTGTCGATGACCCCACAAACCTTTTCCACCCTGTGCCGCACCCTGGACCTGGGACAGCAATACCAGGCCCATCTGGCGCAGGTGTTCGATGCCGCTGCCACTCGGGCCGTGGTGCGGGAGCAGATGATTCGCGCGCAAAAAGACCTGCTGACGGTACGCCTGTATGCCGCATGGGCGCAGGGCGACATCGGTCCGGCGGTGTTTCTCATGTTGCGTGAAGTGCTGGCAGGTACTTCGCGGCCGCTGCTGGATGGCGAGGTCGTACGTTTCGGTCAACTGTCGATCCTGGGCTGCGAGCTGGGGGAGGTGCTGCTGATCGGGCCGGGTGTCGCACCGACCCGGTCCGTGATCCCGCCCTTGTTTCCTGGGGCAGGTGTGAGCGGGCTGCTTCCCGTGGCGCCTGATACGCGGGTGGTGGCCTGGATTCCGGGCGCGCCGCAGTGCCCGCTCAAGGAATACCCGTCTATGCAGGCGTTCGACAAGGAACTGGCGGTGAACCTGCGCTCACCTGCCTATCAGCAGTTGTTTGCCAGCCTGGTACCTCAGCAACAGGCGCCGCAGTTCCTTGAGCGCCTCAAGGAAAAACTCTACACATTCACCTGGAACCCGCGAGGCTACAAGGAGCAGGTCTACGACGAGCAAATCAACTTGAACCGGCGAGAACGGTTGATCGAGGGGGAGTTGTTCGGCGCGCTCTACGAGCGCCATGTACAGCGCCTCAAGGACAATGCCAGAACCCTGGCGGTGCCCACTGCGGAGGCTGATCGAAAAGCCGCACAGGCACGCCATGCTCACTGGTTGAGCATGGGTTTGAACACATTGAATGTGGCCGCATTCATGGTGCCCGGCCTGGGGGAGCTGTTGTTGGCGGTCACGGCGATTCAGTTGGGCCTGGAGGTCTATCACGGCATCGAATCCTGGCAGGAGGGCGATATGGATGCGGCATGGGAGCACCTGGAGTCGGTGGCGCTGAATCTCGGGTTCATGGCTACCCTGGGTGGGGCGGCAGCCCTCGCTGGCCGGGCGCCCGCTATCCAGGTGTCGAAATGGGTCGATGGGCTGGTGCCGGTGAAGTTGCCGAACGGCGAAAGGCGCCTGTGGAAACCCGACCTTGCGGCCTACCGCAGTCATACCGTTCTGGATGCATCACTCAAGCCCAATGCCCAGGGTCAGTACGCGCAGGGCGGCAAGATGTACGTGCGTCTGGGTGAGGGCCTTTATGAAAAGGCTTTTGATGCGCGGACTCGAAAATGGCGGATCCAGCATCCGAACAATCCGGCTGCGTACCAGCCGATCCTCGAGCACAACCAGGCGGGTGCCTGGCGCCATACCCATGAACGCCCACTGGAATGGGACCGCCTGACCCTGCTGAGGCGCCTGGGTCATGAAACCCAGGGAATCAGCGATGCAACGTTGAGCGCCCTTGGCGACATCAGCGGCATCAGTGATGACCTGTTGCGCAAGGTCCACATAGATGGTTTGCCGATGCCTGCCGTGCTGGCCGATACGTTGCAGTTGTTTCGCGGCGCGCCGCCACAGGCTGTACTCCTGTCCCCCGAGGGCGCAGTGTTGCAGCGCCGCTTTGCTTCTTTGTCCCGAGGCGCGATCAACGAAATTATCAGTACGGCCAGCGATAAGGAACGCCTGCAGATACTCGGCCGAACCGGTGTTGCGCCGCGCCTGGATAACCTGGCGCGGCGTGCGGTACAGCAACGTCGCCTGAGCAGTGCGTTGGCCGGCTTGTACCTGCCGGCGCTCGCCAGCCTGGAAAGTGACCGGCTGGCGTTGCATTGCTTGCAGCAACTGCCGGGCTGGTCTCCCACGCTGCGCCTGGAACTGCGCGCCGACAACCCCAGTGGGCGCTTGCTGGCTGAAGTTGGGCCTGAAGACGCGGCAGTGCGCCGTTACCTGGTCAAAAAAGGCGAGACATTCCTGGCGTGCGACCTGCAGGGGGCTCCTCTTAACAGTCCGGTCCCCGGCAGTCGTAATTTCTATCCATCAATCGTCCATGCCTTGCCCGTGACCCTGCGCCAGTCACTGGGTTTGCCGCTGGCCAGCGCGGACGTCGATTTGCAGCAAGCCCTGGCACGGTATGCCACGGCACACCGCCTCGAAATGGCCGCCGTGCTGAAGATACGCGCGCCCATGGCTCGCCCGGCGTTGCGTCTGGCGAGCGGGTTATTAGGTTATGCCCTGAGCGGCCGGGGTGCGGCCCAGGCACCCAATGCCGCCCTGGCGGCCAGGGTTCGCGATGTTTACCCCAACCTCAGCGATGAGGCGGCCCAGCTGTTTGTGCAAAGTCTGTTGCAGGCCGGCCAGCGCCCCCCACAGATCTATGAGTTGATTGGCAACCGCGAGCGCGAACTGACCCGGTTACGCATGACCCTGGATCAGTGGGTGACGCAAAACAGTGCTCAGGCGGGGGCACAACATACGGCCGACACCCTGATCAATTGCTGGCGCGAAGGCGCGTACCGGGGCTTGAAACCCCATGCCTATCTGTCACTGGGCAAGGCCGGTAACTTGCCGGCGCTGGATGCTGATTTTTCCCATGTGCGAGGGTTGGGTGTAAGCGGTGAAACCTTGGCGGACACGCAGGGCGTCAGGCTTGCGCAGCAGTTCCCCAACGCCGAAGTCCTGAATGTGTTCACCGAGCCCGCCCATGTCGAAGCGATTGCCACGGGCCTTGGGCTGTTTCCCAAGCTTGAAGAGTTGTCGATCGACGGCTGGGGCCTGACCTACTCGCCGGTCTTTTTGCAACGCCTTAACACGTTAAGCCAGTTGCGCCGGTTGGCCCTGACGGGCGCGCTGGAGGCATTGGATGTCAGCGGCTTGAAACAGCTGCTTGCCTTGCGGGTGGCGGGCGCCCTGAAAGAGTGGCCGGTAGGTGTTCTGACGTTGGACAAACTGGAGACGCTCGACCTGTTGGCGACCGGGATAAATACCATGCCGGCGGCAATGCTTGAGGGCCACGAGCGCCTGTGGCGTGGCCTTACCCTCAACTGGGCAGCGTTTGAGCGGCGTGCGTTCATGCCGGTGTATCAGCACGTGAAAAACCACCCGGGGCATTTGGTGGATGAAGTGCTGATGGTGGACGCTTATTGTGAAGGCGCGTTGCGACGCCTGAAAGACAGCGACCCGGCGTTTGCGCCCAGTGCCTTGGCGTACCTGCGGCGCCATCGGTTGACCAGTGATGCCAAGTTGACCCGTGTGCACGCCTTGCTGGATGAACATGCAACCTTGCAGCAGGCGCTGGAAGAGTGGCAGGGCAGGGAAGTGGAGGTCGACCGGCGACCGGTGGACCCGCTCAATCGTCAACGTGCGGCAGACAAGCTCATGGCTTACTGGCGCGATGGCCTCGACCGACGTTTTGCCTCCCCCCGTGAGGTGGCCGGGCCTTCTTCGCCAGCCGCCTCCGAGGGGGTCATGCTGGACCTGTCGGGTACGGTACTGGGGGATTTGCCGCTGATGCCGGCCGCAGCTTTTGCCCACGTGCAGCGCTTGAACCTCGCAGGCACCCGGGTTTCAGTGGCGGCATTGAACGATTTCCTCCCCCAGTTCACCCAAATCCACGGCCTGGACCTGAGCCGCAGCAACCTGATGGACCTGCCGGCGTCCCTGACGCAGTTGAGGTCTCTCAAACAGCTGGACCTGGCGCACAACCAGTTGACGATCACTGAGGCGATACAGCAGCGCCTCAGCGCCCTGGTCACGCTTCGAGGGTTGAACCTGGATTACAACCGTGTGGGTACCCTGGATGTCAGCGGGCTCAACCAGCTGCGCAGCCTGAACCTGAGCCACACCGCGACCACCGCCTGGCCGACAGGTTGGCTGGCATTACCCGAACTGCGTCAAGTGGATCTGAGCTACAGCGCTATTACCACGATCCCCCAGGCTGCACTGACCGGCCATGACCTGCTGATGCTCAGCAGCAACGTGCGTGGCTGTCGCCTGACCTTGCCGGCCTGTGCCGACATACAGCGTTTTGCCCTGCGTACCTACCAGGACAATCCGTTGAACGTCGCACCGGCCATGCTGCCGGTTTTTGGCCCGAGCTTTTACCTGGACAAACCCTTGGGCATTCCCCGCGAAGGGCTGGCGGAGGGCAGAACGGGGGGCGATCCGGAATACTTTCCCTTGGAGGTCACGGACAGTCCCGATCTGCTCCTCGCGCTGGAGGTAGAGGTGCCCAACAGTGAAGTTCGGCAGACACCTGCGCAGCGTCTGCAACAAATAGACCCGGCGTTGTCCACGCGCGATGCGGTACGGCGCATTGACGAACTGCTTGCCAGTGGCCTGGGCGCACTGGAGGTCGAGGCATGCCTGGTTCGGTGGCGCACGGGCTACCGGGGTATGGTGCGGGTGTTGAACGACTGGATCGATATTCGCGGTTATCGCCAGGGGGGCGGCTGGGTCAGCGCGGTGGACCGTCGTCGCGCGGCCGACAGGCTTATCGACAGTTGGCGCCATACCTTGCGGGCGCACCCCGAGGTTGCGCCGGGCGATGGGCGCGAGGTCCTTCAATTGAACGACCTGTATCTGGGGGACCTGCCGGCGTTACCCGAGCCGTTGGCCCATGTGAGGGTGTTGAACCTCAACGCAGTCAAGCTTACTGAGCAGGGCTCCAATGCGTTCCTGCGGGCGTTTCCCAAGCTGCGTACCCTGACTCTCAACAATAATGGCCTGATGAGCCTGCCCGACGCCGTCGGCGAATGCTCGACACTCACCGAGCTGCACCTGAGCCATAACGAACTGCGCTATCGCAGCGAGCTGCAGGGCCAGCTCAATCGGCTGACCGCGCTGGAGCGTCTGGACTTGACTGAGAACCTCCTGGACTCTCTGGACATCAGCAGCCTGCCTCAATTGCAGTCATTGGAACTGCGCGGCAATAACCTTCTGGCATGGCCGCAGGGTGTCCTCCAGGCTCCACAGTTGCGCCACCTGGACCTGCGCAGTAACCGTATCGAAACCATCCCTGAAGACGCGTTGTTGCCCCGGCACAGCGCCTTGATGTGGGGCACTGACCTGTCCGATAACCTCCTGGTTGAGGAAGATCTGGCACGCCTGCGCGCCTACGAGCAGCAGACCGACTGTGGTCTGGGGTTTTCGGCCGAGGAATTGGAAGACGCACTGGAGAGTTACCACAGTACCGATAGCAGCTCCGGGTCGGATATCCACCCTGAACTCTTGACCCCGGAACAACAGAAGGCCCAATGGTTCTCGGGTATTGCCGCCGATTCGGCCCGCCACCGGGTATGGAGCGTGCTCAAGCAGGCCGAAAACAGCGAATACTTTTTCTACATCATTTCCCAGTTGAAGAACGCCCAGGATTTCCTGCACGACCGCGCCGACCTGACTCGCCGGGTGTGGGCGGTACTTGAGGCGGCGGAGCAATACCCGCACTTGCGCGAACAACTGTTTGGCCAGGCACAGGCGATGCAGGTGAGGGCGACCTGCGGCGATGGCTGGATTCTCCTGTTCAGTGATCTTGAAGTCAGCGTGTATGAGTTCAAGGCCCTGCGGGTCAGGACGCCCGAGCAGGAAGGCACCACGCTGTTCAACCTGGCCCGGCGCATGATCCGTCTCGATGAAGCGGAGCGCATTGCGGGTGAAGCGATCAACCGCAGCCCCAGCATCGACCCGGCGGAAATTCGCCTGGCCTACCGCATCGGCCTGGCCGAGCGCCTGGATCTGCCTCACCAACCGTCCACCATGCTGTACCGCAACCTGTCCCGGGTCACCCAGGCCAATATCGATCAGGCGTATACCGCCATTATGGCCAGAGAGAGCACCCCGGTGTTTATGCAAGAGCTGGTCAAACGCCCGTACTGGGTCAGCTACTTGCAGAAGCTGTACCCGGAAGAGTTTTCGGTGTTGGCGCAGGCGCATCAGGTCAAGGTCGATGCCCTGGAGGAGCTTCACCCGGACCTCAGTGCCCAGTACCTGAGCGAAGTTGCAGCCTTGGATACCGAGAACCTCGCCGAGCAACAGGCACTGGCGCTCAGGCTTTCGGGGCGGGCGAGGAGGGATCTGGGGATCTGACCCGGGCGCCCAGCCGGCTGGGCGCTCGGGTCAGCGCGCCACGACTTAGTTGTCGTAACCCAGGTTCGGCGCCAGCCAGCGTTCGGTCACGCTCAGGTCCTGCTCCTTGCGGGCGGTGTAGCTGGCGACCTGGTCCTTGTCGATCTTGCCCACCGCAAAGTACTGCGCCTGCGGGTGAGCGAAGTACCAGCCGCTGACGGCCGCTGCCGGGAACATCGCGTAGTGCTCGGTCAGGAACACGCCGCTGCGACCCGCGTGCATCTCGCGGGCTTCAGGGTCCAGCAGTTGGAACAACTGGGCTTTCTCGGTGTGATCCGGGCACGCCGGGTAACCCGGGGCAGGGCGGATGCCGCTGTACAGCTCCTTGATCAGCGCGTCGTTATCCAGCACTTCGTCCTTGGCGTAGCCCCAGTGTTCCTTACGTACTTGCTGGTGCAGCCATTCGGCGCAGGCTTCGGCCAGGCGGTCGGCCAGGGCCTTGACCATGATCGAGTTGTAGTCGTCGCCGGCGTCCTGGTAGGCCTTCGCCACTTCTTCAGCGCCGATGCCAGCGGTGGTGATAAAGCCACCGATGTAGTCGGTTACGCCGCTGTCCTTGGGCGCGACGAAGTCGGCCAGGGAGAAGTTCGGCTTGCCGTCGGTCTTGATGATCTGCTGGCGCAGGTGGTGCAGCCTGGCAATCGGCTGACCATCGTCGCCGTAGACTTCCAGGTCATCGTCCTGCACCTGGTTGGTCGGCCAGAAACCGAACACAGCGCGGGCGCTGATGAGTTTTTCGTCGATCAGCTTCTTGAGCATTTCCTGTGCGTCGGCGTACAGCGCCGTCGCCGCTTCACCCACCACTTCATCGGTGAGGATGCGCGGGAACTTGCCGGCCAGGTCCCAGGAGATGAAGAACGGTGTCCAGTCGATGTACTCGGCCAGGATGTTGAGGTCGATATTGTCCAGCACCTTGGCGCCGGTAAACGTCGGCTTGACCGGCGTGTAGCTGCTCCAGTCGAACTGCGGCTTCTTGGCGATGGCGGCCGGGTAGCTCAGGCGCTCGGTGCGCGCGCTGCGGTTGGAGGTGCGCTCGCGCACGTCGATGTATTCCAGGCGGGTTTTCTCGACGAATGCCGGCTTCAATTCCTTGGACAGCAATTGCGTCGCCACGCCCACGGCGCGGGAGGCGTCGGTGACGTAGATCACCGCGTCGTTGCTGTATTTGGGCTCGATCTTCACGGCCGTGTGGGCCTTGGAAGTGGTGGCGCCACCGATCATCAGCGGCAGGTGGAAATCCTGGCGCTGCATCTCGCGGGCGACGTGCACCATCTCGTCCAGGGACGGGGTGATCAGCCCGGACAGGCCGATGATGTCGCACTTCTGTTCCTTGGCCACCTGCAAGATTTTCTCGGCCGGGACCATCACGCCCAGGTCGACGATGTCGTAGCCGTTGCAACCCAGCACCACGCCGACAATGTTCTTGCCGATGTCGTGCACGTCGCCCTTCACCGTGGCCATCAGGATCTTGCCCTTGGCTTCCGGCTTGTCGCCTTTTTCCAGCTCAATGAACGGGATCAAGTGGGCCACGGCCTGCTTCATCACCCGGGCGGATTTCACCACCTGGGGCAGGAACATTTTGCCGGCGCCGAACAGGTCGCCGACGATGTTCATGCCGGACATCAGCGGGCCTTCGATCACCTCGATCGGGCGCGCGAACGACTGCCGGGATTCCTCGGTGTCTTCGACGATGTGGGTGGTGATGCCCTTGACCAGCGCGTGTTCCAGGCGCTTGTTGACTTCCCAGCCGCGCCATTCTTCGGTCTCGGCTTCCTTGACGCTGCCGTCGCCCTTGTACTTGTCGGCAATGGCGAGGAGGGCGTCGGTGCCTTCCGGGGTGCGGTTGAGCACCACGTCTTCCACCGCGTCACGCAGCTCGGCCGGGATCTGGTCGTAGATCTCCAACTGGCCGGCGTTGACGATACCCATCGTCAGGCCGTTGCGGATCGCATACAGCAGGAACACCGAGTGGATCGCTTCACGCACCGGGTTGTTGCCACGGAACGAGAACGACACGTTGGACACGCCACCCGAGGTCAGCGCATACGGCAGCTCGTCGCGGATGTAGGCACAGGCGTTGATGAAATCGACGGCGTAGTTGTTGTGCTCTTCGATACCGGTGGCGACCGCGAAGATGTTCGGGTCGAAGATGATGTCTTCCGGCGGGAAGCCGACTTCATTCACCAGGACGTCGTAGGAGCGTTTGCAGATTTCTTTCTTGCGCGCTTCGGTGTCGGCCTGGCCGGCTTCGTCGAACGCCATCACCACTACCGCCGCGCCGTAGCGCTTGCACAGCCTGGCGTGGTGAATGAACTGTTCCACGCCTTCCTTCATGCTGATGGAGTTGACGATGCCCTTACCCTGGATGCACTTCAGGCCGGCCTCGATCACTTCCCACTTGGAGGAGTCGATCATGATCGGTACGCGAGAAATGTCCGGCTCGCCGGCAATCAGGTTGAGGAAGGTCACCATGGCCTTCTTCGAATCCAGCATGCCTTCGTCCATGTTGATGTCGATCACCTGGGCGCCGGCTTCCACCTGCTGCAGGGCGACTTCCAGGGCTTCGGTGTAGTTGTCTTCACGGATCAGGCGGGCGAAGCGGGCGGAACCGGTGATGTTGGTGCGCTCGCCGACGTTGACGAACAACGAGTTGCGATCAATGGTGAACGGTTCCAGGCCCGACAGGCGGCAGGCCTTCGGAATGTCCGGGATCGGGCGCGGTGCGTAACCGGCCACGGCCTTGGCGATGGCTTCAATATGGCCCGGGGTGGTACCGCAGCAACCACCGACGATGTTCAGGAAGCCGCTCTGGGCGAATTCCTCGATGACCTTGGCGGTTTCCGACGGCAGTTCATCGTACTCGCCGAATTCGTTGGGCAGGCCGGCGTTCGGGTGCGCGGAAACGTGGGTGTTGGCCTTGTTCGACAGCTCTTCCAGGTACGGACGCAGCTCGCTCGCGCCCAGTGCGCAGTTCAGGCCCACGGACAGCGGCTTGGCGTGGCTGACCGAGTTCCAGAACGCTTCGGTGGTCTGGCCCGACAGGGTGCGGCCGGAGGCGTCGGTGATGGTGCCGGAGATCATGATCGGCAGTTCGACGTTCAATTCTTCGAACACGCCCTGTACGGCGAAGATCGCGGCCTTGGCGTTGAGGGTGTCGAAAATGGTTTCGATCAGGATCAGGTCGGCGCCGCCTTCGATCAGGCCTTTGGTGGCTTCGGTGTAGTTTTCCACCAGCTCATCGAAGGTCACGTTGCGGTAGCCGGGGTTGTTTACGTCGGGCGACAGCGAGCAGGTACGGCTGGTCGGACCGAGCACCCCGGCGACGAAGCGCGGCTTGGCCGGGTTTTCCAGGGTCTTGGCGTCGGCGATCTTGCGCGCCAGGCGCGCGCCTTCTACGTTTAGTTCGTAGGCGAGGTCTTCCATGCCGTAGTCGGCCATGGAAATGCGCGTGGCGTTGAAGGTGTTGGTTTCCAGGATGTCGGCGCCGGCATCCAGGTAGGCTTTTTCGATGCCGCCGATCACGTCCGGACGGGTGATCACCAGCAGGTCGTTATTGCCCTTGACGTCGCTCGGCCAGTCGGCGAAGCGTTTGCCACGGTAGTCCTGCTCTTCCAGTTTATAGCTCTGGATCATCGTGCCCATGCCGCCGTCGAGGATCAGGATGCGTTCCTTGAGGGCTTGGTGGAGGGCTTGCAGACGAGCGCTACGATCGGGCATGGGACTACTCTGGTCAGGTATTACGGAGGGCGAAGATCATAACAAACCTGTGCGCTTTTAGAGCATGTGCTGGGTTTGCATGAATATCGCTCATGTTGGCGGGGGCGTTACATCGGTAGAATCGACGGGTTTTTCACTGCACGCATTGAATCGGGACCGGAAACATGTCACTTCGCCTCATCGTCAGCGCCGCGTTTGCGCTGTTCGCCCTTACCGCACAGGCAGAAGGTCCCGCCCCGGCGATCTCTTATACCCGTGACATCCAGCCGATCTTCACCGAGAAATGCGTGGCCTGCCACGCCTGCTACGACTCGGCCTGCCAGCTCAACCTGGGCAGTGCCGAAGGCGCCGCACGTGGCGCGACCAAGGTGCCGGTGTACGACGGCGAGCGCAGCCAGGCCAGCCAGCCCACCCGTTTGTTCTATGACGCCTTCGGCAAAGCCGCCTGGCAGCAAAAGGATTTCTACTCGGTACTCGACGCCCAGGGCAGCCAGGCCGCACTGATGGCGCGCATGCTGGAGCTGGGGCATAACGCGCCGCTTGCGCCCAACGCCAAGCTGCCCGACGACATCGTGCTGGGCCTGAGCCGCGAAAACACCTGCCCGATGCCGGGAGAGTTCAACGCCTACGCAGGTAACCACCCGAAGGAAGGCATGCCCCTGGCCGTCACCGGCCTGACCGACCAGCAGTACCAGACCCTGCAACGCTGGCTGGCCTCCGGCGCACCGATCGACGAACAAGGCCTGGCCCCGAGTGCCAAGGAAGCCTTGCAAGTGCAGCAATGGGAAAACCTGTTCAACCAGCCCGGGGCCCGGGAAAGCCTGGTGGCACGCTGGTTGTTCGAGCACCTGTTCCTTGCCCACATCTACTTTGAAGGCGGCGAACCGGGGCATTTCTTCCAGTGGGTACGCTCGCGCACCCCGAGCGGGCAGCCGATCGACCTGATCAACACCCGCCGCCCCAACGACGACCCGGGCACCCAGGTGTACTACCGCCTGTGGCCGGTGCAGGGGGTGATCGTGCACAAGACTCACATCACCTATCCGTTCAGCGCCGAGAAGATGGCCCGGATCAAGTCGCTGTTCTATACCGATGACTGGCAGGTGCAAGCCTTGCCGGGCTACGGGCCGGGCCGGCGTGCGAACCCGTTCGAGACCTTCGAGGCGATTCCGGCCAAGGCGCGCTACCAGTTCATGCTGGATAACGCCGAATACTTCGTGCGCACCTTTATTCGCGGGCCGGTATGCCGGGGCCAGATCGCCACGGACGTGATCCGCGACAACTTCTGGACCCTGTTCCAGGACCCCGACCACGACCTGTATATCACCGATGCCCGCTACCGCGGCCAGGCCACGCCGTTGCTGGCGATGCCGGGGCAGATTGACGATGTGGGCAGCGTGCTCAGCCTCTGGCTCAAATACCGCGACAAGCGCAACGAGTACGAGGCGTTGCGCCGGGACAGTTATGCCGACCTGCCGCCGCCGAGCTGGTCGAGCCTGTGGGCGGGCAACGACAACGCCTTGTTGAGCATCTTCCGTCACTTCGACAGCGCCTCGGTGACCAAGGGCTTGATTGGTGAAGTGCCGCAAACCCTGTGGCTGTTCGACTATCCGCTGCTGGAGCGCACCTACTACCAGTTGGCGGTGAATTTCGATGTGTTCGGCAACGTTTCCCATCAGGCCCAGACGCGCCTGTATTTCGACCTGATCCGCAACGGTGCCGAGCAGAACTTCCTGCGCCTGATGCCGGCGGACTCGCGGGATGACTTCCTTGACGATTGGTACCAGAACAGCGGCAAGGTCAAGCTGTGGCTGGACTATGAAGCCATCGACGATGACAAGCCCACGGGCCTCAAGCTCGATGAAAAGGACCCCAAGCGCGACTTCGCCAACCAGTTGCTGGCCCGCTACGGCGACCTGAACGCCAGCCCGGACCCGATCAACCGTTGCGTCAGCGCCTATTGCTCGCGTCCGGGCATTGACCCTGCGTTGCAGGACGCCGAACAGGCCCTGAGCCGCCTGACCAACCGCCCGGCGGCGGGGCTCAAGGTGATCGACCTGTTGCCGGAAGCGACCATGCTGCGCATCGAAACCCGCAGCGGCAAACGTGAGATGTACAGCCTGTTGCGCAACCGCGCCCACAGCAACGTGGCCTTTATGCTCGGTGAGGCTTATCGCTATCAGCCGGGCCTGGACACCGTGACCATTTATCCCGGGGTGCTGAGCAGCTACCCGAACTTCATGTTCAACATTCCGGCGCAGCAAGTGCCGGAGTTTGTCGCTGCCATGGAGAATGCCAAGGACGCCAATCGCTTCGAGAAGATTGTCGACCGCTGGGGCATCCGCCGCAGTCACCCGCAGTTCTGGCAGTACTTCCACGACCTGTCGCAGTACATCCGCGAAACCACGCCGGTGGAAGAGGGCGTGCTGGACATGAACCGCTACGAGAATCTTTGATCGACCTTTGACCGTCGACGGCTGTCCCAAGCCATAGGCACCTGAATAACCGGTGTCGAGGGTTGGGAGAGTGGGTCGACGATGTTGATTTCAGTACAGGCACTGCGCGCCCTGGCGGCCTGGACCGTGGTGGGTCATCACTTCATGCAGATTTTCTTTGGCTTTAAGGCCGATTCGGCGCTGGGCCACCTGTTTGTCGACAAAGGTGCGGCGGGCGTGGATGTGTTTTTTGTGATCAGCGGCCTGGTGATCTTCCTCTCCACCGAGAACAAACAGCTGCCGCCCTGGCGATTCCTGCTGTATCGCCTGCTGCGAATCGTCCCGGCCTACTGGTTCTACACGCTGTTGATGGCGCTGCTGGTGGTGTTTGCGCGGCCGGTGTTGCCGGACCAGAGCGTCGATGCGGCCCATGTGTTGATGTCCTTGCTGTTCATACCTTCGGAAAATCCCGGTGGTTATGGGGTGTACCCGACCTTGAACGTCGGCTGGACCCTGAACTACGAGATGCTCTTCTACGTGATGTTTGCGTGGGCGTTGCTGTTTCGCCGGCAGTGGCGGGTGCTGGTGGTGGGCGCGTTGTTGTTCGCGGTGTGCCAGGCGTGGACTTCTTTCGGCTGGATCAGCGATTTCTATCGTTCGGACATCGTGTATGAGTTCCTGCTGGGGATAGGCATCGGCATGCTCTACCGCAAGGGCTGGATTCGCCCCGGGCTGTGGCTTCCATTGCTGGGGATTGCGGGGGCATTGCTGGCGATCTATCACTGGCCGGCATCGCCGCGGGCCCTGACCTGGGGCTTGCCGAGTGCGGTGCTGGTGGTGGCCTGTATCTCGATGGAACGCTATTTCGAGCGCAGCCGACTGCTCAAGGTGATGGGGGATTGTTCCTACTCGGTCTATCTGATGCACGTGCTGGTGTTGTCCGCCGGCGGTTTTGTCGCCCAGCGTTATGGGGTGAATGCCTACGTGATGCTCGGCGTGTGCGTGGTGCTGATCGCCCTTGGGTCGCTGGCCAGCTATCACTGGCTGGAAAAGGGCAGCTATCGTCGGCTCAAAGGCTGGTTCGATGGCGACGAACGGTTGGTGCTTTCCCGACAAAAATACTAGGACTTTGTACCTCGGTAATAATTTGGCGTAAACTGCCGGCAAGCCTGCGAGGAGTTTCCATGACCGCCATAACCATTACCGACGCCGCCCACGATTACCTGGCTGATCTGCTGTCGAAGCAGAACACCCCGGGCATTGGCATCCGCGTCTTTATCACCCAGCCCGGCACCCAGTACGCTGAGACGTGCATTGCCTACTGCAAGCCGGGAGAAGAAAAACCTGAAGATACGGCGTTGGGGCTGAAAAGCTTCACCGCGTATATCGATGCGTTCAGTGAAGCGTTCCTTGACGATGCGGTGGTTGATTACGCCACTGATCGTATGGGTGGCCAACTGACCATCAAGGCGCCGAACGCCAAGGTGCCGAATGTTAATGCGGATAGCCCGATTAACGAGCGCATCAACTATTACCTGCAGACCGAGATCAACCCTGGGTTGGCCAGCCACGGTGGTCAGGTTAGCCTGATTGATGTGGTTGATGATGGTATTGCTGTGTTGAAGTTTGGTGGCGGTTGCCAGGGCTGCGGCCAGGCGGACGTGACCTTGCGTGAGGGTATTGAGCGTACGCTGCTTGAGCGGGTTCCGGAGCTCAAGGGTGTGCGGGATGTGACTGACCATACGCAGAAAGAAAACGCCTACTACTAAAGGGTGTTCGCTGCGGATGTGAAAAACGGCGCCCCGTGAGCGCCGTTTTTTTATGGTTTGGGTTAGGTATGTTGTGTACATATCCGTTGTTGCGGTAACGGCCGCTTATGG
>NZ_JACAQY010000023.1:16386-79668 GCF_013386835.1 Pseudomonas sp. IPO3774 | reverse complement strand
TGTAAGAGCGGAACCATAGGCCGCCGTTACCCAAATAACGGATATGCCCCCTCAAATCCCCCGCAACGCCAACATCGCCAGATACAGCAGCACCAGCCCACACGCCCCATAGCTAACCCTCTGCCACATGGGCGAAGCATTCCGCCGCAGCAAATTGACCAACCCCGCAATCAAAAAACACGACAACACCGAAGCCAGCATAAACCCCGCAAAAAACATCAACGTCTGCCCATGGCTAGGCGCCGCCCCGACTATCCCCGATAACGCACTCCCCAGCGCCCCCCAATAGACAATGTTCTTCGGATTGGCCAGGGAAATCGCCGCCCCCACCACCAGCGCATTCTGCCCGGACCTGGCCGGCGCACTCCCGGCCTCTGGCAAGCGCCAGGCATCCATCAGGCTGCGAATCCCGAGCCAGGCCAGATACAGCCCACAAACGGCCGTCAGCGGCACCCGCACCGACTCATGCTGGATCAACAACGCCATGCCCGTAAGCCCGATCACTGCCCACACGGCATCGCCCACCAGCGAACCGATCTGCACCAACAGCGCAGGGGTAAACCCATGCAGCAGCCCACGGCGCAGCGTCTCCGCCAGCACCGCCCCCGGCGACAGGCAAAACACAAACCCAAACACCAGCGCCGAAAAAAAGATCGTCAACATGCCTGCCTTCCTTCAAGTGATGGCCGGCATTTTAGGGAAGGGTGTGTAAGTCGTCTTGAACCAGATTGCGCTTTTCAGCCCTTGAGCACGCGTTGATAGCGCCCCGGTGTGATCCCGTAGGCCGCCCGGAAATGCCGATTCAGATGGCTCTGGTCAGCAAACCCCAAGGCATGGGCAACCTGCGACGCCGCAACGCCTGAGCGCAACAGCCCCTTGGCGCGCCGGGTACGCAGTTGCATCGCCCACTGGCGTGGACTCAGCCCGGTTTCTTTCTGAAAAGCCCGCAGCAGATGGAATTTCGACAGGCCCAACTCGTCACCAAGGGTCTCGAGTGCCACCGCCTGGTGCAGGTTTTCAGCCAGCAATTCCTGGGCCTTGATCACCAACCCGCGTCCCACCGCAGTGCTGCCAGGCAAGCGGACGCCGCTGCAACCGACGACTTCGCCGAGCAGCACCACCAGGGCTTCCTCACTCAGCTCCCGGGCCAGCGGATCGACACTCAACGCACCTTCAATCGCCCCGGCGAGTTTCATCGCCAACGCCGGCTGGAAGCACAGCGAACGGTCGAACTCCAGGTGCGCCAGACCCAGATCAGCCGCCAATTGCTCGGCAGTCGCATACAAGCTGACAAACCGCCACGGCTGCCCTTCGGCCGCGCCGCCGCCTTGAATCTGCCCCGGGTTGTACAGGGTGATGCTGCCGGGGCCGGCCTCGAAGGTGCGACGATCCAGCCACACCTGTTCCTCGCCGAGCAGGTTGACGCCGATCACGCATTCATCATGGCTGTGGCGGGCAAATGTCAGGCCGGTGCAGGCGGTGCTGCTGACTTCGTAGTTGCCCAGCCAGGCGTGCTGCATGGAACTCATTGAGGGGGCTCGCTGTGACCGTTGCCCGCGAGCATACGCCGGAAAAGGGCTTCAGATCGACTACTCGCCCGGCTCTTCGGTTACAGCGTGGCGATGCGATCAAGCTCGGCCTTGATTTCGATGGGGCTGAGGCTGGCGAACGGAATCTCGAAAAAAGCCCGGCAGCGTCGTTCAATGATTTTCAGGGTGGCGCGGAACGCGGCGTCGACTTGGGCTTCATCGCCTTGAACATCCGACGGATCCTCCAATCCCCAATGCGCCTTGAGCGCCGGGCCGAAATACACCGGGCAAGCTTCTCCGGCAGCCTTGTCGCATACGGTGACGACGATGTCTGGCGGGCTGCCTTCAAAGGCGTCGTTGCCCTTGCTGTACAAGCCTTCGGTGCTGATGCCGGCGGCTTTCAGCGTGGTCAGGCTGCGTGGCAGCACCTGGCCCTTGGGGAAGCTCCCGGAGCTGATGGCCTGGAAACCGTCCGGCGCCAGATGGTTGAACAAGGCTTCCGAAAGAATGCTGCGGCAGCTGTTGGCGGTGCACATGAACAGGACTTTCATCAAGCGAACTCCGTCAGAAACTCAGGCGCAAGGCCAGGGCGGCGAGGGTGATCAACAGTACCGGCAGGGTCAGCACGATCCCGACCTTGAAGTAGTAACCCCAGGTGATGGTGATGCCTTTGCGTGCCAGGATGTGCAGCCAGAGCAAGGTCGCCAGGCTGCCGATAGGGGTGATTTTGGGGCCGAGGTCGCTGCCGATCACGTTGGCGTAGATCATCGCGTCCTTGACCACGCCCACGGCGTGGCTGGCCTCGATGGAGAGCGCGCCGATCAGCACGGTTGGCAGGTTGTTCATCGCCGAAGACAGCAGCGCGGTGAGTACACCGGTGCCCAAGGCCGCGCCCCATACGCCATAGCTTGCGAAGGTGTCGAGCCAGGTCGCGAGGTAGTCGGTCAGCCCGGCGTTACGCAGGCCGTAGACCACCAGGTACATGCCCAGGGAGAAAATCACGATCTGCCAGGGCGCTTCCTTCAGCACCTTGCGGGTGGAGATTTTGTGGCCCTTGGCGGCGATCACCAGCAGTAATATGGCGCAGGCGGCAGAAATTGCGCTGATGGGAATGCCCAGCGGTTCCAGGGCAAAGCAGCCCACCAGCAGGATGCCCAGCACCCACCAGCCGGCGCGGAAAGTGGCGCGGTCGTGGATCGCACTGGCAGGGTCGTCGAGGTCGGCCGGGTCGTAGGTTTGCGGAATGTCCCGGCGGAAAAACCACAGCAATACGGCGAGGGTCGCGGCGACGCTCACCAGGTTCACCGGCACCATCACTGCGGCGTATTCGTTGAAGCCGATCTTGAAATAGTCGGCCGAGACGATGTTCACCAGGTTGGAGACTACCAGCGGCAGGCTCGCGGTGTCGGCGATAAACCCGGCGCCCATGACGAACGCCAGGGTGGCCGCCGGAGAAAAGCGCAACGCCAACAGCATCGACATCACGATGGGCGTGAGGATCAGCGCCGCGCCGTCGTTGGCGAACAAAGCCGATACCAGCGCGCCCAGCAGCACCATGTACGCGAACAGTCGCCGACCGCGCCCACGGCCCCAGCGCGCCACATGCAAGGCAGCCCAGGCGAAGAAGCCCGCCTCATCCAGCAGCAGGCTGATGACGATCAGCGCGACGAAGGTCCCGGTGGCGTTCCAGATGATGTGCCACACCACCGGGATGTCGGCCAGGCTGATAACCCCACAGGCCAGGGCCAGGATCGCGCCCATCGTGGCGCTCCAGCCCACGCCCAGGCCCTTGGGCTGCCAGATGACCAGGATGATGGTGAACAGAAAGATAGCAACGGCAACAAGCATGAAAAGCTCTCCGCAGGATCAGCAGCAGGCGCTGGCCCGTTGTGGTCGGTCACCCATGGTTTCCAGACGCTGGGCGTCTGTTTTTAACCAGGCTTGGTTGGCTTGCAGGGTGGTGTCGAGCACTGCCGTCACCCACTCCGGCAAGGCCGGGTTGAGGCGGTAATAAATCCACTGGCCCTGGCGACGGTCCAGCAGCAACCCGCAACTGCGCAGTTGCGCCAGGTGGCGGGAGATTTTCGGCTGGCTGTCGTCCAGAGCATGGATCAATTCGCACACGCAAAGTTCGCCTTCACGCAGGATCAACAACGTCAGCCTGGCGCGGGTGGCGTCGGCCAGGCATTTGAAGACGTTGGGCGGGGAGAAAAGATCTGACATGGTCAGTGCCTTGATACATATGGAAATACGAATATACGGATATCCATATATATTGGTCAAACCTTGTTTCGATTGACCTGCGTCAAGTGCCCGACAATCGATGACAAGTGGTTGAAATTAAACTGAAACACAAATGTCCTAAAGTGCCTGCCCATTGGTAATGAAGGAAGAAAACGTGTGACCCGTGCCACTCGCAACCTGCGCAAGACCCTGGATTCCGTCGCGGACAATAACGAAACCGCGGCCTTTGACCTGATGCGCGCCGTCGAAAAGCTCAGCGATGAAGTGCTGCGCCAGCGCCTGCTCAATACCATCCACCGGCTCAACCAGGACGCCCACGAACTGCGCGAAGCCCGGGACGCGGTGGAGCGGGTGTCGGTCAAACTGGCTTGAGCACGATCGTTCAAGACAATCCCTGATACCGCTGGCATGCTTGTCGACTGACTGTCGATGAGCTTGTTGTGTATGCCTAACGCTCTGCCTCTGAACGCCTTTTCCCGTGGCGCGATTGCGATCATTCCATTGTCCCTGGCGTGTGCGCCGTGGGGATTGCTGGCCGGTTCGACTGCAATTGATGCCCAATTCACGCCGCTGGAAGCCCAGGGGCTGTCGACCATCGTGTTTGCCGGTGCCGCACAATTGGTGGCCATCGGTATGGTCAAGAGCGGCGCCAGCCTGATTTCGATCCTGCTGACCACCTTGCTGCTGACCTCCCAGCATTTGCTCTACGGCATGCACATGCGTCCCACGCTGTCGCCGCTCAAACCACGGTGGCGCATGAGCCTGGGCTTTTTGCTGACCGACGAATTCTTCGCCCTGGTCAGCCAGTACGACCGCCAGACCTTCAATCGCTGGTACGCCCTGGGCGTCGGCCTGACGTTCTATATCATCTGGAACGTCTTTACCTTCGCCGGCATCGTGCTCGGCAAAAGCATTCCCGGGCTGGATCAACTGGGCCTGGAATTCTCGATTGCCGCGACCTTTATCGCCCTGATCACCCCGGTAGTGCGCGACGTGCCGACCATTGTCTGCGTAGCCGTGTCGTTGCTGTGCTCGGTTTGGCTGAGCTACCTGCACTGGGAGTCGGCGGTGGTGGTGTCCGGTGTGTTGGGGATGAGCGCAGGGTTTGCCTGCAAGCGGCTGGGAGTAGGGCAACAATGATCTTCGTGATGATTTTTGGCATGGGCCTGATCGTGTTTCTTAACCGCTACCTGTTTCTCGAGCCGCGCCTGCCGGTGCGCCTCAATCGCGGGGCGCGGGAGTTTCTCGGGTTTGCCGTACCGGGGATGCTCACCGCCATCTGCGGCCCGATCATTTTCCTGGCTGATCACAAGCTCAACCTGAGTGTGGGCAACCCCTACCTGCTGGCCGGAATCAGCGCCGTGGCGTTGATGTTCTGGACCCGCAGCGTGCTGATCACCGTGTTGCTGAGCATGGCGCTGTTCTATCTGTTCCGCTGGCTGCTCTGACCAACAAACTCCTGCTACGGGGGGAGCAAAACCAAGGCAAAAAAAAGCCTGCGGGAGGGCAGGCTGGAAGGGAGACTTCTTAAAAATGAGCCTGCCGACTATAGGCGGCGAGGCCTTCCTTCACAGTGAAACAAAGTTCATGAATCTGTCAGCTATTCGATAACCGGGGCGGCGGCTTTCTTGTTGGCTTTCGCCTCGGCCGCCAGGCATTCCAGGGCAAACTGCTCGGTGTAGGTCATCTGGATCGGGGTGCTTTCGCCCTTCACGGTGCGCTCGCCGTCAAGGATGTAGCGGATGCGCTTGTCGGTCACGCCGATGCGTTTGGCGATCCACGAAGGCGTCTGGCCGATGCGGCTGATCAGCTTGTCGGCGTAGTCGGTGGAGGGGTTGTAGCGCTCGGCATTGGGTGTCATGGGGTTTCCGGGTAAA
Organism: Pseudomonas sp. IPO3774; assembly: GCF_013386835.1. Taxonomy (NCBI): domain Bacteria; kingdom Pseudomonadati; phylum Pseudomonadota; class Gammaproteobacteria; order Pseudomonadales; family Pseudomonadaceae; genus Pseudomonas; species Pseudomonas sp. IPO3774. Next base: position 74,018 of record NZ_JACAQY010000023.1, on the reverse strand, counting down.
AGCGGGTTCGTAAGTAGGCGGCAGGGTGACGCAATAATCCTTCGGTGTCGCCTGCTAATGGTACAGTCGCGTTTTTTCCAAGGAAGCTTCGGTATGCGGATGGTGGTAATTGGCGCTTTGGTCCTGGCATCGCTGGCCGGTTGCGCGGGCTCGAAGATGAAAGAGGCGCGTACCGGCGCGCCCTACAAAACCCTGGCCTCGGACAAGGCTCCGCTGGTGGTTGCCCAGTGCATCCAGTTCGGCTGGCAGGATGAAGCGGTGTTCGGGGTGGATGCCGGTGGTTTCATGGAGCCTGCACAGGCTGGTGGCTTCACCATCTACACCACGGCAGGTGACTATTTTGTCGACGTGCGCAGTGCCGGCGCCGGCGCCTCCGTCAACTATTACGCGGCCCAGGATGACTATCCGGCCAAGCGCCGCCTGGCGGCACTGGCGACCTGCCTGTAATCCATTCCGTTAGAAAAGTTCAGAAATGCCCTGCGGACAGTCCCGCAGGCATTGTTTTAGTATTTTCCCGCTCACCCGGCGTGACGGCTCTTTACCGGTACAGGGATGTCGAGGCCGGAGCGTCGGGAGGGCAACTGTTTTCTAGCGGGGCATGTACCCCAGGTGCCAGCGCCGCGGAATCTTCAGCGACACCAGCCCCAACAGCGCCGACAGCACCCCGCTGACCAGCAGCGCACGAATCCCCATGTGGTGCTCCAGCAACGCACCGATCACCGCACCCACAAACATCCCGGCCCACGGGATCAGTTGCACGCGCCAGCCGTTGCGGCGTTCACCGAGCATCCAGCGGCCCAGCCCGCGACCAAAGCGTGACAGCGCCCCGGTGACATAGGTAAGCCCCACGGGCAACCCGTTCACTTCTTCGACGGCGGCATTCAGCATGCCCATGGCGATGATCGCTGCCAGCAACGCCGGCAATTGATCGGCGAACGGCCAGGCCGCAGCCCCGCACAGCAGGGTGGCGATGCACAGCAACAGGGGCAGGGCGTGGCGCCGGCTGACGCGGCTGACCATCACGCCCAGCGCATTCCCGGCGATAAACGTCGCCACCAGCAACGTCAGGCGCCCGGTAAGGCCCAGGTCGCCTTCGCTGATCGCCACGGCGAGGCGCGTGGTGTTGCCGCTCATGAACGACACAAAATCCCCGCTGGCCATGAAACCAATTGCATCGGTCATGCCCGCCAGCACGGAAAGGCTCGCCACCAGCAGCAACCCGACACGCCCGCGCCATTTGTGGCGATGCAGCAAGGCGGCGTTGGTGTAGGGCTTCAGGGATGAAGGCAGCATGGGGCCGGGTTCCTCGGTGAGATTATCCGGCCACTACCGTAGGGCGCTTCGTGCTCCGCTGCAATGACTTGGCACACTTACAGGCGTTCGGCCAGTTGTTCCAGAAACATCGCCAGCCCGACTTCCTCGGCTTTCAAGCCTTTGCGCACTCGGGGCTTGGGCAGCTTCGCCAGTTCGCCCAGGCTGAAATGCTCCAGCACCGCCGGGTGGATGTAGCACTTGCGGCACACCGCCGGCGTGTTGCCCAGTTGCTTGGCAACGTTCTTGACCATCTCCACCACATGTGTCCTGGCGTCGGATTCCGGCTGCCACTCAAGCTCGCGCAGCACTGCCAGCGCCAGGGCGCTGCCGGCCCAGGTGCGGTAGTCCTTGGCGGTAAAATCCGCGCCGGTCAGGGTGTGCAGGTAGGCATTCACATCGGTGGAGCTGACGGTATGGCGCTCGCCGTTCTCGTCCAGGTACTGGAACAGGTTCTGCCCCGGCAACTCCAGGCAACGCTTGATCACCGTGGCCAGGCGCCGGTCCTTGACGCTGATCTGGTGCTCGATGCCGCTCTTGCCGCGAAACTGGAACAGGATCTCACTGCCCTTGATATCCACATGGCGGGTGCGCAGGGTGGTCAGGCCGTAGGAGCGGTTGTCGCGGGCATATTGGGTATTGCCGACGCGGATCAGGGTGGCGTCGAGCAGCAGCACCACCGTGGCCAGGACCTTTTCCCGATTGAACCCTGGCGCCTCGATCTGTGCTTCCAACTGTTTGCGCAACTTGGGCAGCGCGCTGCCGAACTGTTGCAGCCGGGAATACTTGTCGGTGTCGCGCACCTCGCGCCAGCGCGGGTGGTAGCGGTACTGCTTGCGCCCCCGGGCATCCCGCCCGGTGGCCTGTAGATGGCCGCGCGGGTCGGCGCAGATCCACACATCGGTATACGCCGGCGGCACTGCGAGGGCGTTGATGCGCTTGATTTCGTCGGCATCGGTTATGCGTGTGCCGTCGGCCTTGAAGTACTGGAATTTGCCCCGCAGCTTTTTCCGGGACAGGCCGGGCTGGGTATCGTCGACGTAATGCAGGTCGCGGGGCAGGTCGGCAAGCAACGCAGGATCGGGCATGGCGCAAATTCCTTGGCAGGTATTTCTGATTGACCGCAGGGTTTTGCGGTCGTGCCAACAAGTTTGCTCCCCCATAGCAGCTGTCGGGCAGTCAGGCCAGTACCGCCACCGCCTTGATTTGCGCCCACAGCGTCTGGCCGGGATGCAGCTGCAACTGGTCCCGCGAGTAACGGGTGATGCGCGCCAGCAGCGGCGTGCCGGCCGCGTCCAGGCTCACCAGCACATGGGCGGTGTTGTCGGCAGGGATTTCCTGGGTCACCGTCACCGGCAGGCGATTGAGGATGCTGCTGTGTTCCTCGGCCTGCAGGCTCAAGCTGACGTCCCGCGCCTGGATCTTGAAACGCAACGGTTTGCCCAGCGCCAATGGTGCATGGGCCACGCGCATCTGCAATTGGCTCGCGGGCAATTGCAGGGTGAGCAACTGGTAATGCTCGTCGTAGGCGCTGACGGTGCCGTTGATCACCACGCCGGCGTCGTCGCCCAGGGCCATGGGCAGGTCAAGCCGGGCCAGGGTTTCGCCGATGGGGCCGCTGGCCAGGGCCTTGCCGTCACTGAGCAACACGATGTGATCAGCCAGGCGCGCCACTTCGTCCTGGGCATGGCTGACGTACAGCACCGGAATCTCCAGTTCATCATGCAGGCGTTCGAGATACGGCAGGATCTCGCTTTTGCGTTTGCTGTCCAGCGCGGCCAACGGTTCATCCATCAGCAACAGGCTCGGGCTGGTGAGCAGGGCGCGGGCGATGCCGATGCGCTGGCGCTCACCGCCGGAAAGGTGCTGCGGATGGCGCTCCAGCAGGTGGCCGATGCCCAATAGTTCGGTGGCGTGGCTCATCTCCACCCGGCGTTGCTGGCGCGGGATGCGCTTGAGGCCGAACTCCAGGTTGGCCAGTACCGACAAATGCGGGAACAGGCTGGCTTCTTGAAACACGTAACCCAGGGCGCGTTTGTGGGGTGGCACGAACAGTCCTTTGCGGCTGTCTTGCCAGACCTCGTCGTTGATCTGCACGAAACCCTCTTCAGCCCGCTCCAGCCCGGCGATGCAACGCAGGCAGGTGGTCTTGCCGGAGCCGGAATGGCCGTACAGCGCCGTCACCCCGCGACCGGGCAGGTGCAGGTCGACATCCAAGGCAAACCCGGAATACTTCAGTTGCAGGCGTACCTCGATCATCGACATCAGCTCCAGCCCGCCTTGGTTTTACGGCTGGAGTAGAGCGCCAGCAACACCAGGAAAGAAAACACCACCATGGACCCGGCCAGCCAGTGGGCCTGGGCATATTCCATGGCTTCGACGTGGTCGTAGATCTGCACCGAGACGACCCGGGTCTTGTTGGGAATATTGCCGCCGATCATCAGTACCACGCCGAACTCGCCGACGGTGTGGGCAAAACCGAGAATCGACGCGGTGATAAACCCCGGGCGCGCCAGGGGCAGGATCACCGTGAAAAAGGTGTCCCAGGGATTGGCCCGCAAGGTCGCGGCCACTTCCAGTGGGCGAGTGCCAATGGCGGAGAAGGCGTTTTGCAACGGCTGCACCACGAACGGCATCGAATAGATCACCGAGCCAATCACCAGCCCGGCGAAGCTGAAGGTCAGGGTGCCCAGGCCCAGCCATTGGGTGAACTGGCCGAAGTAGCCGTTGGGGCCCATGGTCAACAGCAGGTAGAAGCCGATCACCGTGGGTGGCAACACCAACGGCAAGGCCACCACCGCGCCAATGGGGCCGCGCCACCACGAGCGGGTGCGCGACAGCCAGAGGGCTATCGGAGTGCCGATGATCAGCAGGATGACCGTGGTCAGCGATGCCAGTTTCAGGGTCAACCAGATCGCGGAAAAATCGGCACTCGACAGCGGCATTTACAGCTCGTAACCGTAGGACTTGATCACCGCGGCGGCTTTCGGACCCTTGAGGTATTCAACCAGGGCCTTGGCGGCGGCGCTGTCCTTGCCCTTGTTGAGGATTACCGCGTCCTGCTTGATCGGGTCATGCATCGACGACGGCACGATCCAGGCCGAACCGCTGGTGACTTTGCCGTCCTTGTAGATCTGCGACAGCGCTACAAAACCCAGTTCGGCGTTGCCGGTGGAGACGAATTGATAGGCCTGGGTGATGTTCTGGCCTTCAACGAGCTTGTCCTTGACCTTCTCGGTCAGGCCTTCCTTCGCCAGCACCTGGGTGGCGGCCAGGCCATAAGGCGCGGCTTTCGGGTTGGCGATGGACAGGTGCTGGAACTGGTTTTTCTTCAGCACTTCGCCCTTGGCATCGACGTAGCCTTCCTTGGCCGACCATAGCGCCAGGGTGCCGACCGCGTAGGTGAAGCGCGAGCCCTTGACGGTGTCGCCCTCGGCTTCGAGCTTCTGCGGGGTGGTGTCGTCGGCGCTGAGGAACACTTCAAACGGCGCGCCGTTCTTGATCTGGGTGTAGAACTGGCCGGTAGCGCCGTAAGCAGCGACCAGTTTATGGCCGGTGTCTTTTTCAAAGTCGGCGGCAATCGCCTGGATCGGTGCGGTGAAGTTGGCAGCCACGGCCACCTGTACTTCATCGGCATTCGCCGAGGAGAAGCCAAACGCGGCGATCAGGGTAGCGAGGGCCGTGGGGGCCAGGCGTGAGGCGCGAATCATCATCAAGAAGCTCCTTGGGGTTTGCGGCTTGTTAGGCAGAGGGGGGCTACCGCTATGTATGGGAATATATAGCGGTTGGCCACTGCCGGTACAGCGCAAAGTTGTCCCGGGAGTTCAGGTTCAGCGTCGGCCGAGTTTTTCCAGGGTTTGCGCGGCCAGTTCGAGCGTCAGGTCATAGCTGGAGATGTCTTTGCCGAGGCGCAGCGCCTGGCCCGACCACAAGTTGCTGAAGCCGGCTTCGTCCTTGGCCTTGAGCGGCATCAACGCACCGCCGGACAGCGGGAACGCCGGCGCCGTGGGGTTGATCGCGCCCAACTCACGCATTACGCGGTTGATGATGCCCCGCGCCGGGCGCCCGGTGAACAGGTTGGTCAGCGCGGTTTCACTGGCCTGGGCAGTGCGCAAGGCGTGGTGGTGTGACTTCGAGACGGTGGCCTCGGGGGTAAACAGGTACGCGGTGCCAATCTGCACCGCTGACGCGCCAAGGGCGAAGGCCGCGACAATGCCCCTGGCATCCCCGATGCCGCCGGCCGCAATCACCGGCACGCGCACGGCATCGACAACCTGTGGCACCAGGGCCATGGTGCCGATCTGGCTATTCAGGTCGTCGCTGAGGAACATCCCGCGATGGCCACCGGCTTCGCTGCCCATGGCGATGATTGCATCGCAGCCGTGCTGTTCCAGCCAGATGGCTTCTTCGACGGTGGTAGCCGACGACAGCACTTTCGCCCCGGTGGCCTTGACCCGGTCCAGCAGGGATTTTTCCGGCAGGCCGAAGTGAAAGCTCACCACTTCCGGGCGGAATTCTTCCACCACTTCACAGGCGGCGTTGTTGAACGGTGCGCGGTTGGAGACGGGCGTCGGCGCGTCAAAATCGGCGCCCAGCTCGCGGTAGTAGGTTTCCAGCAGGTTCTTCCACTGAAGGTCGCGGTGAGCATCCGGCGTCGGTGGCTGATGGCAGAAGAAATTTACGTTCAGCGGCCGCGAACTGGCCTGGCGAATCGTGGTGAGTGCTTCGCGCAGTTGCTCGATGCTGAGCGCCGCCGCCGGCATTGAACCGAGGGCGCCGGCCTGATTGGCCGCAATCACCATAGCCGTGCTCGTGGCATTGGCCATGGGCGCCTGAATGATCGGTAACTCGATGCCCAGCAGGTCAAGAATTCGGGTGTCTGGCCAGGTGCTCATGGGACGCTTCTCCAACGGTGGAATGCTGTTCCGTCGTTTTAGCAGGGCCAGGCAGCACCAGGCCAGTCTGTATTATTCACTGGACGAATCCAGTGTTTCATGGGCGGTTATCAGTTGATGGCGTCGCCCAGTACTGCATGAATCCGTTGGGCAATGTGCGCGGCGTGGGTTTCCAGGGCGAAGTGGCCGGTGTCGAGTAATTCCACCACGGCGTTGGGGTTGTCGCCTTTGTAGGCATGGGCGCCCGGCGGGATGAAGAAGGGATCGTTCTGGCCCCAGATCACCAGCGCCGGCACTTGCGTGGCCTTGAAAAACGCCTGGAACGCCGGGTACAGCGTCAGGTTGTTGCGGTAGTCGAGGAACAGGTCCAACTGGATCTCGTCATTGCCGGGACGCTGCATCAGGAGCACGTCGAGCATGTAGGACTCCGGCGCCACCAGCTCCGGTTGCGACACGCCATGCAGGTACTGATAACGCGTGCCTTCCAGGCTGATGACCGCGTTGCGGATCACCTCGCGATTGGCCTGGCTCGGCTCGGCCCAGTAGGCCCGGATCGGATCCCAGGCGTCACCCAAACCTTCCAGGTAAGCATTGCCGTTTTGCGATATCAGCGCGCTGACCCGTTCCGGGTGGGCCACGGCGAGGCGCAGGCCCACCGGTGCGCCGTAGTCGAACACATAGAGGGCATAGCGACTGAGGTTCAGGGCGTCGACGAAGTGGCCAACGGTGATCGCCAGGTTATCGAAGCTGTAGTGGTAATTACGTTCGGCGGGGACTTCAGTGAAGCCGAAGCCTGGCAAGTCCGGGGCGATGATCCGGTAACGGGTGGCAAGCAGCGGGATCAGGTCACGGTACATATGGGACGAACTGGGAAAGCCATGCAGCAGCAACAACACCGGCGCGGAGGGGTCGCCGGCTTCACGGTAGAAAATGCGCACACCATCGGCATCAACGTGCTGATAGCGAACAACCGGGGCTGAAATCGACATGATCGTAGTCCTCTTTGTAACTGGTTAAATTGATTTGTTGGGTTACTGGTTTTGCAGGCTGCACTTGAAAATGTAACCTGTCAAATTAATTTAATGGGTTACTGATTGACGAATTTAGTAACTATTCAAAAGCGAAATCAGCGGTTACGATGGCGCGGACTTGAAGAGGATTCGCCATGCCCGCCATCACCCCATCCCCATTGGAACCCTACGTCCTGGCTGATCATCCCGTGCTGGACATGCTCAATACCCGGGCGAATGTCGACGGTGTGCCCTTTGAATTCTGGCAAGGCGATGCCGATGTCGAGCGCTGGCTGGTGCGGCTTGGCTGGGCCGAGGAGGGCGCAGTACCGGTATTTGAGGAGGGGGCACTGCTGGGCGCGGCGCGGGGATTGCGGGAAGTGATCCGCGTGTTACTGGAACAGCGCAAGGCCGGCCAGCAGGGCGATCCCGGCGCGCTGAATGCGTTCCTGCGCAAGGCGGTCAGTCACCCGCAACTGGCTTGGCCGGCGCCTGGCGAGTTGCGGCTGGAGCGCCAGCGCAAGGTGCAGACTGCCGAGCAGTTCCTGGCGCCGATTGCCGAGGCCGCCGCGACGTTACTGGTGGAAGGGGATTTCGGCCTGATCCGCACCTGCGAACATCCCGAGTGCGTGCTGTGGTTCTACGACCGCACCAAGGGCCACAGGCGCCGCTGGTGCAGCATGGCGCTGTGTGGCAATCGGCATAAGGTGGCCGAGTTTCGCAAGCGCAAACTGGTGTAGACGTCCTCAGGATTCTGCCGGGCTTTCGCGCTCCAGCAACTGCCGCTTGCGCTCGACACCCCAGCGGTAGCCCGACAGATTGCCGTCGGCGCGCACCACGCGATGGCAGGGAATCGCCACCGCCAGGCTGTTGGCACCACACGCCTGGGCCACGGCGCGATAGGCGGTCGGCGCGCCGATGCGCTGGGCGATCTCGGCGTAGCTGGCGGTGCACCCCACCGGGATTTCCCGCAAGGCTTGCCACACCCGTTCCTGAAACGCAGTGCCGCGCAAGTCCAGGGGCAAGTCCAGGCCCAGGGCCGGCGCTTCGATGAAGCCCACCACCTGGGCGATCAATTGTTCGAAGTCGTGATCGGCACCCAGCAGATTGGCGCGGGGAAACTGGTCCTGCAGGTCGCGCACCAGTTTGTCCGGGTCATCCCCCAGCAGGATCGCGCACACACCGCGATTGCTCTGGGCCACCAGAATGGCGCCCAACGAGCATTGGCCAACGGCAAAGCGAATATCCGTATTGGTGCCGCCGGCTTTGTAGTCGCGGGGCTTCATGCCGAGCAATTGGTCGGCAGCCTCATAAAAGCGGCTGTTGGAATTGAAGCCGGCGTCGTACAGCGCATCAGTCACCGAGTGCTGGTCCTTGAGGCCGTCCCGTACCTTGCGCGAGCGATGAGCGCTGCCGTAGCGCTTGGGCGTCAGGCCGGTCACCGCCTTGAACACCCGATGAAAATGGAACGGGCTCAAGCCGGCGAGGGCGGCCAGATCTTCAAGGGGCGGCAGGGTTTCGGCCTGTTCGATGTGCCGACAGGCCGCTGCCACCAGTTGCGCATGGCGTGCGGCCACCTGGGTCTGGTCCCCCGACGCGCGCTTGTTGGGCCGGTAGCCCGCCGCTTCAGCCTGTTGCGGGGTGTCGAAGAACTCGACGTTCTCCGGGCGCGGGCGCCGTGCGGAACTGCTGGGGCGACAGTACACACCGGTGGTTTTCACACCATAGACGAAGGTCAAGTCGGCCTTGGCGTCTCGGGCGACAATCGCGGCCCAGCGGGGGTCTTGTTCGGTGGCGTGGCGCGCGGTCATGGTGGTGGCTCCTGGTTGAAGAATGCCAGGTTAGTCCCGTGGGGCATTCCCATCACTCCGATGCTTGCGGTCAAATTCATCCGGCCGTGCGAAACGTCAGGTTGATGCGCTGCGGCCCCATGACCGGATGCGTGCCGGGCTTGATCGGCATCACGCCGTGAAAGCGCAGGCGGTCCACGCCGCCCCATACCACTACGTCGCCATGGAACAGCGAGACTTTTTGCGTCTTGTCGCTGCGCTCATGGCCGCCGAACAGGAAGATCGCCGGTAAACCCAATGACACGGAGACCACCGGGGCGGCATAGCGCCGCTCGTTCTTGTCCTGGTGCAGGGACATTTTCGCGCCTGGCACATAGCGGTTGATCAAGCAGGCATCCGGCTCGAAATCGTCGAAACCTGCATCTGCTGCGGCCATCACGGCCAGTTCGCGCAATGCGGCCGGCAGGGCTGGCCAGGGTTGTTGGTTATTCGGGTCAATCGGGGAGTAGCGATAACCGGTGGAGTCGGTCGTCCAGCCCAAGTCACCGCAACTGCTTAACGCCGCCGACATGGTAAAACCACCGGGCGTGACCATTTGCCGGAAGGGCGATTGAGCCAATACCCGTCGCAGTTCCGGTAGCAAACGCTCGAGCCAGGGCAGGGCATAGCCCCTGAGGACGTAGGATTGTTCACCGATTTGCTCGCGCCCCGGGGGCTGTTGCAGCGCCTCATCGGCGAACAAATCGGCGGTTGATCCGGGAAGGGTCTTACTGCGCATCGTGAAAAATCACTCCCAAGGTATGCCGGGTACCACTGTGCAGAACACTGACCCCGTGGCGCAAGGTCACCCGATGAAACCCCCTCACACTCGGCATGGGTCGCTGATTGACCGCGAAGATTACCGCGTCACCCTGGTTGAGAGGGACAACCTGAGCCCGGGATTGCATTCTTGGCCGCTGCTCCGTCAGCACCAACTCCCCGCCACGAAAGTCCTCTCCCGGCTGCGACAACAGGATGGCTACTTGTAGGGGAAACACATGTTCCCCGTACAGATCCTGATGCAGGCAGTTGTAGTCGCCTGGGCCGTATTGCAGCAATAACGGGGTAGGGCGTTGCTGCCCGGCAGCGTGGCAGCGGGCAATGAAGTCGGCATGGTGCGCCGGATAGGTGATCGGCAGGTTCATCTGTTCGTTCCAGCGATTGGCCTGGGGCGCCAGGAACCCATACAGCTGTTCACGCAGCGCGCAGATCGGCGCTGGCAGCGGGTAGCGGAAATATTTGTATTCGCCCCGGCCAAAGCCGTGCCTGGCCATCATCACATGGGAGCGAAACAGTTCGGGTCGGGGGTAGTGGCCGCTCAGTTCAGCGCATTCCTGCTGATCCAGCAGGGCCGGAATCAGTGCGTTACCCTGTTCATCGAGGGCTTGCTCGATGGCGGCCCAGTCCAGCTTGGCCAGGCGTTCATGCAGTGGAGTGGAAGGCATCGACAAGTTCCTGTGGCAGCGCATTAGGGCTGCCAGTCTAGAAAGTCGTCAGGGTCAGAACACTCCGATGCTTGCGCTCGAATTACAGCGCCTTGCTCACATTGATGTCGGTAATCTCATCGCTGGCATCGTGGATTTTCGCCAGGGCTTCCTTGGCTTCCTCCACGCTGCCTGCTTGCAGTTGGGCGAACTCGAAGCGGCGCTCACCGTTGAGTTTGTACTTGATCACATATTTGGTGGTAGTCACGGGCATTCCTGTCAGCTCAGTTTCGAATTGGTGCGGCGCACAATGCGGATCTTGTGGGACAACGTCGGCTTTTTGGTCACGCTGATGGCGCGGCGGGTCACGACGTCCAGGGTGATGTTCCAGAACCCGGTGCTGGGCGCAGTGATTTTTGCCGGGAACTTGTCGAACGCGCCGCCGTGGTAAGTATGGCGGCCGCCGTTCTTGAAGCTGCGAAAGTTGGCATCGCTCATCAGGCGGATGTTGCAGGTTTGCGAGCATTCAATGACGACAATATCTCCTTCATTGAGGTGCTCACGCTGGTGGATGAATTTCATAAGGTGTCTCCAGAAGGGCTTTTTCTGAAAAATCAGAACGATACGTAGGTTAAGATGGAGTTTATCAGCCCCAGCACGTTTATTATCGGACCGTCGTCGACGACTTCGACAATTTAAAACAGTTATTTACCGAGTTATCAGGGATAAATCCTACGTGGGCGGGAGAAAAATACCTTCTTCGCTGTCGTAGGGTCTTTATCGGAGGTTTTTATATGAAGTGGAGTGTGTTGGTTCTGGCCCTGGCGTTGGGTGGATGTGCTTCGGTGGCGGATATCAAGCAGACCCCACCAACGCTGGCAGTGATCTCCGGGAAAAAACCACAGGAATACGCGGCGTGCGTTGTCCAGAAATTGTCTAAAACCCGCAGGCCTTCGCAGATCGAGCCTCACAAGGATGGTGTTCAAGTTATCGTACCGCAGAAGTTTTCTGCCGACCCGTCGGCCATTTTTGAAATTGAAGAGCGCTCCAGCGGGAGCAGTATCAAGCTCTACGAGAGCATGTCCAATGTGCCTATTCGTCCAGGTGACGTGAAGGCTGCGGGGGAAGCGTGCATTTCCGGCTGAGTCTGTAGCCGCCCACCTCGAATCCGATCAAGAAGCCCGACCCTGCTGCCGCAGCGTCGGGCTTTTTTGTGCGCGAGGTTCAGTACACCGTCCTTTTGCTCGCGGATGAGTGTTGTCGCGACCGGGCCATTGCCCTACCATTTGTAGGCTTATGCCTAATTCGCCTAAGCATATAACTATAAAAATGGAGTCGTGATGATGTCTCTGGAACGAGTTCTGATGGGTAGCGCGTTGTTGCTGATGTTGGGCAATGCCCACGCGCTGGAGGGGAAAAACGTTTATATGCAGGGCGGCTCGCAGCCGGGAGCTGCGCCGTGCGTGGCCTGCCACGGGGCTGATGGCCTGGGGCTGGCAGCCGCGGGTTTTCCGCGTTTGGCCGGTTTATCGGCGGGGTATTTGCGTAAGCAACTGCAGGATTTTAAAAGTGGCGCCCGGAACAGCCCGGTGATGCAGCCACTGGCCAACGCCCTCACGGAAGAGGAAGTCAGCGCTGTAACCCGGCAGCTGGCGGCAATGCCTGCGCCCGCACCTGTGCCGGTGCACCGCAGCGAGATGCCTACTGACGCTGCGCAAAAGATTGCCCTGCAAGGTGCGTGGGAGCGCCAGATTCCGGCCTGTGTCAGCTGTCATGGCCCGGCCGGCGTGGGCGTCGGCGACGGGTTCCCACCCCTGGCCGGACAATCTGCGGCCTACCTCGCGGCGCAGTTGAACGCCTGGCGCAGCGGCACGCGCCATAACGATCCGAATGATCTGATGGGCCATATCGCCAAATCCCTCAGCGCTGAAGAAGTGCAGGCCGTGGCCACCTATTTTGCCTCGTTGAGCGGCCAGGAGGCCAAGCCATGAAGCGCTTCTTGTTTGCTCCGCTGCTGGGAAGCCTGATCGGCGTACCCGTCCATGCCGCCCCTATTGCCATGGAAGACCAGTCACAGTTGCAGCCAGCCGGCGCTCATGGGGCTGCCGTGCAGTTCCAGCCGCCCAAAGAAAGCGAGCTGCCGGACAACGCCTACGGCAAGCTGGTGAAACAGGGCTACGCGCTGTTTGTCGACACCAAGCGCCTGGCGCCGCAATTTGTCGGTAATGGCCTCAATTGCAGCAATTGCCACCTGGACCAGGGTCGCCTGGCCAATTCGGCGCCGCTGTGGGGTGCCTACCCGATGTACCCGGCGTATCGAAAAAAGAACGACAAGGTCAACACCTTCGCCGAGCGTTTGCAGGGCTGTTTCCAGTTCAGCATGAATGGCGGCACGCCACCGGCTGCAGACAGCCCGGAGATTACCGCGCTGTCGGTGTATGCCTACTGGCTGGCGAGCAAGGCTCCCTTGGGCGTCGAACTGCCGGGCCGTGGCTACCCGGACGTGCCGGCACCCGCCAAGGGTTACGACCTGGCCCAGGGCGCAGAGGTCTACAAGGGCCAGTGCGCGGTGTGCCATGGCGCCGAAGGCCAGGGCCAGAAAGTGGGCGACAACTACGTGATGCCGCCGCTCTGGGGTAAAGACTCCTACAACTGGGGCGCCGGGATGCATCGAATCAATACGGCAGCGTCCTTCATCAAGCACAACATGCCCCTGGGCCAGGGCGGCAGCCTGACCGACCAGCAAGCCTGGGACGTGGCGGCCTACGTCAACCGTCACGAGCGTCCTCAGGACCCGCGCCTGGTGGACGGCTCCGTGGAGAAAACCCGGGTGAAGTTCCACGCCAATGACGGCGTCAATCTTTACGGGCAGACGGTCGATGGCGTACTGATCGGGCAAGGCATCCGTTAAACTGTCGATAACCCATAAAAAATGCCGCTGAATCAGCGGCATTGTCTTTTCGGAAACTCAGTCATGAAACGTGAGCAAGTCAGGGAACAGCATGCAGGGGGGCATATTTCTGCGACCCATGTGATTCAAAATCCCGCGGATACGGGCGAGTGGATCGTGTTCTTCAAGAAGAGCGGCGGTCGCAGCTACTTCCTGGTGGATGACCAGGATGAAGTCGAATCCTTCTCCCGCATGGACGACTTGATCGAGACCATTCGCGGCCTGGGCATCAAGTTCGCCGAAATTCACATGTAATTATTTGCAGACCACCGTCACGCTGCGGGTCTTGTAGTTGCCGACATCCTTGCCCAGGGTCTTGTCGCTTTCTTTCAGGGCCGGTGTGCCTTCGGTGCCGACAATCCGGTAGCCGGTGCCCGCGCAGGACGCATCAGCCTTTTCATAACAGCTGGCCCAGGAGTTGGCTTCGCCGGAGCAGTCGATGGCCAGTCCTTGTTCGCCGTTCTTCAGGACCGTGTCGGAAGTGGTGGTGCAGCCACCGGTAAGCGCCAGTACCGCAATCAGTGCCAGGATCTTGTTCATGTAGGAGTCGTCATCAGGGTGTTGGAGGGGAGCGCTGACACTGTCGTGGGGCGTTACAGGCGAGATTATAGCGAACCGCCATCAACGTACAGACAAACACAAAAAAGCCCCGTCAAACGAGGCTTGATTGGCGTTACCGCGGTGTTACTTGGTTTTCGGACGCTTGCTCGACGCGTGGCCGGCTTCATCCACAAACACTTCGGCCACGGCACAGGCTTGAGCTTCGGTCGCGAATGCGCCGGCAACGCTGTCGCCATGGAAGTTGATCAAGTGCCAGCCGTCCGCTCGCTTGGTGATCAGGTAGCCGTTCACGCCTTTTGGTTCTGACATCTATCAATCTCGTTGTCTGGTTCAAGGGCGTAATGATAGCGCCAAACGGCGTGGGACGGCGCAAGTTGTTGCAGGTCAGTGCCGATCGCCATAAAGCGTGCTAAAAAGGTTGGAGCCCTTTGAATGACGGGCACAAGCCGACGATTTCTAACAGCGGCGAAGGTACTTGATTGAATGCCGGCGGAACTTACGCCGACATTTTTTCTCTATGTTGACATCGCAACGCCAGCAGGACCCATTGTAAGGTGACTGCGGCCTGATTAGACTGCGCCGAATTTCGTACGCACAGCCCTTTGTAAGGACTCATATGATCAAGAAATGCTTGTTCCCAGCAGCCGGTTACGGCACTCGCTTCCTGCCAGCGACCAAGGCCATGCCCAAAGAAATGCTGCCGGTGGTGAACAAGCCACTGATCCAGTATGGCGTGGAAGAAGCACTGGATGCCGGCCTGAACGAAATCTCGATCGTGACCGGCCGTGGCAAACGCGCCCTGGAAGACCACTTCGACATCAGCTACGAGCTGGAAAACCAGATCAAGGGCACCGACAAGGAAAAATACCTGGTCGGCATCCGTAAGCTGCTCGACGAGTGCTCGTTCTCCTACACCCGCCAGACCCAAATGAAAGGCCTGGGGCACGCGATCCTGACCGGTCGTCCGCTGATCGGTGACGAACCGTTCGCCGTGGTACTGGCCGATGACCTGTGTGTAAACCTGGAAGGCGACGGCGTCCTGACCCAGATGGTCAAGCTGTACCAGAAGTACCGTTGCACCATCGTCGCGGTTCAAGAGGTCGATCCTCAGGAAACCAACAAGTACGGCGTGATTGCCGGCGACGATATCGGTGATGGCCTGATCCGCGTACGCGACATGGTTGAAAAGCCAGCGCCGGAAGATGCTCCGTCGAACCTGGCGATCATCGGCCGCTACATCCTGACCCCTGACATCTTCAAGCTGATCGAAGAAACCGAGCCAGGCAAGGGTGGCGAGATCCAGATCACCGACGCCCTGCTGAAGCAGGCAAAAGACGGTTGCGTGATTGCCTACAAGTTCAAGGGTCGTCGTTTTGACTGCGGTGGCGCTGAAGGCTACATCGAAGCGACCAACTTCTGCTACGAGCACTTCTACAAGACTGGCAAGGCTTACTGATTCATCGTTGCCAGCCCGTTGAAAAAGCCTGCGAGTCGAAAGACCGCAGGTTTTTTTATGCCTTGCCCAAATAGCGGCTGGGGGCTTCGCCCAGTACCCGCTTGAACATTGCACCAAACGCATTGCCGTTGGCATAGCCCATGTCCCGTGCAATAGCCCCCAATGGTCGGCCCTGGGCTAACTGGCAAACGGCTTCGGCAATCCGTAGCTGCTGGCGCCATTGGTTGAAGCTCAGCCCGGTTTCATCCCGAAACCGCCGGCGCAGGGTGCGCACGCTGGCGCCGATGGATTCACTCCAGTCTTCCAGGGTGGCCGGGTTCGCCGGGTCTTCCAGAAGCATTTCACACACACTGAGCAGGCGTTTGTCCCGGGGCAATGGCAGGCTGCAGCCTTCGGTTTGAGTCGCGGATATCAACTGGTGCAGCAGCAATGGCGTGAGCAGGGCAGTGTGGGCGTCGGGTGCGAGCATGCCCAGAATCAGCTCCCGCAGCAGCGGCTCTACCCTGATCAATCGGCAGGATTGCCACGCCGTGGGTAATTGATCGCTTTCCACGTACAGTGCGCGCATCGCAACCTCACCGACCATGTGCAATTCATGGTCGACACCCGGCGCAATCCAAAAGCCGTATGCCGGCGGGACGGTCCAGGCGCCCATGCGGGTCAACACCCGGATCACGCCTTGGGTGGCGTGCACCAGTTGGCCATATTCATGGCTGTGCCAAATCTCTCGTGCGCCATCGACATAGTCATGGGCCCGAACCCGTAATTCCTCGCTGGTGCTGCGAGCGGGCGCCCCAAAGCGTTTACGCCAGATGTTGTCCAATCAAGAATGATTCCTGAGATGTAGGTTGGAACGGTCATTAATTGACCCGTGCGCGTAGAAGAATGACCGGATCTTTAACGCGATTCAATATTAAATAAGAACGATTAACAAAAAAGACTTTTCAAGGAATCGTCATGTCCGGTGCGTTGTCTTCTCCTCCGTTTTACCTTTCCAGGCTGGCGCTGGTGGTGTTGGCGCTTGCTCCTGTTGTGTGGGCCGATGACGCGCCCATCGTGTTGAAGGACACCGCGGTGACAGCCGCCGAGGCCGAGCCGGCAGACGGCGTGGTGCCAGGCTATGTGGCGCGCAACACCACCGTGGGCACCAAAACCGGCGCGCCGATCGTGGAGACGCCGCAATCGATCTCGGTGGTCAGCCGCCAGCAGATGGATGACCAGGCGGCGCAAACCGTCGACCAGGCATTGCGCTACACACCAGGGGTTTACTCCCAGGATAACGACCTGCGGTTTGACCAGTTGAGCATTCGCGGCTTCGATGCCGACTCCTACCTCGACGGGCTCAAGCTCAATCGCACGACCTGGTTCGCTACGCCTCGGGTCGACCCTTGGTTTCTGGAGCGCATCGACGTGCTGCGCGGGCCAGCTTCCGTGCTGTACGGCCAGAGCGGGCCGGGCGGCCTGGTGGACATGCAGAGCAAGCGGCCGACGGATGAGCCACTGCACGTGTTGCAAATGAGCGTGGGCAATGACAACCGCTATCAGGCCGGCTTCGATTTTGGCGGGCGCCTGGACGAGCAGGGCGATGTGACCTATCGGCTGACCGGGCTGGGCCGCATGGCCGATACCCAGACCGATCACATCAAGGACCAGCGCATCGCCATCGCGCCGGCCATCACCTGGAACATCGACGACGACACCAGCCTGACCCTGCTGGCCAACTATCAATACGACCCGGAAGGTGGGCTGTTCAACCCGGTACCCGCGTATGGCACCGCGCTGCACAACCCGAATGGGCGCTTGCGCCCCGATGATTACCTGGGCGACCCGGACCGCGATCGCTTCAAGCGCAATCAGTTTTCCCTGGGCTACGCGTTCAGCCACCGGTTCAACGACACCTGGAGCTTTCGCCAGCACCTGCGCTATATGCATGATGACGTCGACTACTACCAGACTTCCCTCACCGGGCCGCTGGACGCCAACCTTGCCACCGCGCCGCTGTGGGCCAACGTCAATCATGAGCACCTTGGCCAGTTCGCCCTTGATAACCAGTTGCAGTCCGACTTCAGCACCGGCCCGGTCAAGCACACTGTGCTGATGGGGGCGGACTTCCAGCGGCTGTTGCAGACCATCAACCGGGGCGGTCAGTAT
Source organism: Pseudomonas sp. IPO3774 (assembly GCF_013386835.1). NCBI lineage: Bacteria > Pseudomonadati > Pseudomonadota > Gammaproteobacteria > Pseudomonadales > Pseudomonadaceae > Pseudomonas > Pseudomonas sp. IPO3774. Next base: position 56,431 of record NZ_JACAQY010000023.1, on the reverse strand, counting down.
TTCCCGAGTGCGATCAATATCTACAACCCCGACTTCAGCGCCTTGCCGAGGGTGCCGGTGTCCATCAACCAATACACCACCCAGAGCCAGTTTGGCGTGTACCTGCAGGACCAGCTCAGCTTCGACCATTGGCGCTGGCTGATCGGTGTGCGGCAAGACTGGGCGCGTACCTACGACAATCAGGACAGCGCGTTGACCGGCGCCAACCTGAGCAACACGCGCCAGCACGACGAGAAACTCACCTGGCGTTCGGGCCTGAGCTACGTGTTTGATAACGGCGTTGCGCCGTATGTCAGCTACAGCGAATCGTTCCAGCCGCAACTGGGCACTGACCGGCTGGGCGCGACATTTGTGCCGACCACCGGCAAGCAGTACGAAGCCGGCGTTAAATACCAGCCTGTGGGCTCCCGCAGCCTGTACAGCGCGGCAGTGTTCGACCTGCGTCAGCAAAACGTCCTGACCACCGATGATGTCGACCCCAATTTTGCCACCCAGAAAGGCGAAATCCGCTCCCGCGGCATCGAGCTGGAAGCCCATGCCGAGGTCACCTCGAACCTCAGCCTGATCGGTTTTTACACCTGGATGGACCAGCGCATCCTCAAATCCAATGACGGCGACCAGGGCGAACACCCGACCGGCATCCCGGGCAAGAGTGCCTCGCTGTGGGCGGACTACACCTTCCACGACGGCCCGCTGCAGGGCGTCGGTTTCGCGGCGGGTGCGCGCTATTTCGGGCCGAGCTACGGCAGCGCCGACAACACGCTGGAGGTGTCATCGCGCACGCTGTTTGATGCCGCGGCGCACTATGACGTGCAGAACTGGCGCCTGGCCCTCAACGCCAGCAACCTGTTCAACAAGGAATACCTGGCCTACTGCAGCAACGGTTTCCTTTGCTACTGGGGCGCAACCCGTTCGTTGCAGGCCAGCGCGACGTATCGCTGGTAAGGCGCTGACCTCTGGCGCGGCAGCAGGTATGCTGTTGTCCTGCCGAGGAGAGTGAAATGGCCTACGATTTTGACCTTTATGTAATTGGTGCCGGTTCCGGCGGTGTGCGCGCTGCACGATTCGCTGCGGGTTTTGGCGCCAAAGTGGCGGTGGCTGAAAGCCGCTACCTGGGCGGTACCTGCGTGAATGTGGGCTGCGTACCGAAGAAACTGTTGGTGTACGGCGCGCATTTCGCCGAAGACTTCGAGCAGGCCAGCGGTTTTGGCTGGTCCCTGGGTGAAGCGAATTTCGATTGGGCGACCCTGATCGCCAACAAGGATCGTGAAATTAACCGCCTCAATGGCATCTACCGCAACCTGCTGGTCAACAGCGGCGTAACCCTGCACGAAGGGCATGCGCGGCTGGTGGACCCGCACCAGGTAGAAATCAACGGCGAGCGTTTTACCGCCAAACACATTCTGGTAGCCACCGGTGGCTGGCCGCAGATCCCGGACATCCCGGGGCGCGAGCACGCCATTGGCTCCAATGAGGCGTTTTTCCTCAAGGAGCTGCCCAAGCGTGTGCTGGTAGTCGGCGGTGGCTATATCGCCGTCGAGTTCGCCGGGATTTTCCATGGCCTGGGCGCACAGACTTCGCTGCTGTATCGCGGCGACCTGTTCCTGCGCGGTTTTGACGGCTCGGTGCGCACGCACTTGAAGGAGGAACTGACCAAGCGCGGCCTGGACCTGCAGTTCAACGCCGACATCGAGCGTATCGACAAGCAGGCCGATGGCAGCCTCAAGGCCACCTTGAAAGATGGCCGCGTGCTGGAAGCCGATTGCGTGTTCTACGCCACTGGCCGACGCCCGATGCTCGATAACCTGGGGCTGGAAAACACTGGCGTCAAGTTGGACAAGCGCGGCTTTGTCGAAGTGGATGAGCTGTACCAGACCGCCGAACCGTCGATCCTGGCGATTGGTGATGTGATCGGCCGCGTGCAACTGACGCCAGTGGCCCTGGCTGAAGGCATGGCCGTGGCACGTCGCTTGTTCAAGCCTGAGCAATATCGTCCGGTGGACTACGCGATGATCCCGACGGCGGTGTTCAGCCTGCCGAATATCGGCACCGTGGGCCTCAGCGAAGAGCAGGCCCGTGAAGACGGGCACAAGGTGCAGGTGTTCGAAAGCCGCTTCCGGCCGATGAAACTGACCCTGACCGACTGCCAGGAAAAGACCCTGATGAAGCTGGTAGTCGACGCCGAGACCGACAAGGTCCTGGGTTGCCACATGGTCGGCCCCGACGCTGGCGAGATCGTGCAGGGCCTGGCGATCGCGCTCAAGGCGGGCGCGACCAAGCAGCATTTCGATGAAACCATCGGCGTGCACCCAACGGCGGCGGAAGAGTTCGTCACCATGCGCACGCCAGTGGCGCAGTAATCAGCCCTCGGTAGTTGCTTCCGGCACCGTCGCGACGACGGCTGCCAGGCGCAGCGCATCAATACTGGCCTGGGCCTTGACCAGGTCCAGTTCCAGGGTTTTGTTGGTCTTCTGATGCTCGGCCAGCGCTTCCTGGCGCGCCTGATTCTCCAGTTGGGCAACCCGCAAGCGTTCCTGCAGCAGGGTGCGCTCGCTGTCGATCACACTCACTTGTTCGCTTAATTGGCGCTGCTGTTCACGGTCCTGGCGAGCCTGTTCCTGCAGTGCGCTCAATTCCTTCACGGTCACCCGATGCTCGATCAGCAGGCGCTCGTTATCGCGGTGCAACTGAGTGATTTCATCCTGGCGCACCATCGCGCTCTGCTGGGCCTGGCGCAGCTCTGCCTGGACCTGCTGCAACTGGCCTTCATGGCGACGCTGTTCCTGCTCACGCTGGTCCTTGATCGCATTGCGGTAATGCTCCAGGGCGTCCCGGGCATGCAGGTGCTTCTCTTCCAGTGAGCGAATCTGCTCGTCCTTGTCGTTGATCCGCAACTCGTAATCGCTGCACGCCTGGCTCAGCCCGGCGTTGCGGGTTTGCTCGGTTTGCAGGCTGGAGCGAGTGCTTTGCAAGGCCGCGCTTTCATCGGCCAGGGCGGCGGACTGGATATCGAACTGCTGCTTGAGCTGGGAGTGGGCCGCTTCCAGCTCCTCAACCTGGGCGAGCAGGGCGGTTTTCTGTTGCTGGAACTGCGCCAGGGCCAGGTCGATAGGCTCCTGGGCCTTCTCCTTCAGGCGCTGGGCCAGTCGCGCCACCAGTTCACCCAGTTCGTCGTCAATGGGCGCTTCGGTGATGGTCTGGCGGGTTTCGCTTTCGTCCAGCTCCTTCAGATAGCGGTGAATCGTGGTTTTCGAGCCGGTATTGCCCATCTCGATGCGTACTGCATCGATGCTCGGGTTTTCGCCACGGGCAAGGATTGCCAGGCGTGCCGTTTGAACTACTGCTTTATTGATGCCGCCGCGAGCCATGGAGTCTCCGTCGATTTAGTACTGTGGTACGTAGCATGTATATACGTACTATATCACGATTGTTTTAAAGCCGAAATTGATGATTTATCAGATGGGATATTGGCGTATTATCCCGTGTGATACAGGTTTTGAAATGGACAACAGCCAATGGCAGTACGGGCATGAGTGAGCTGGACCGTTATCTGAATGCGGCCACCCGCGATAACACCCGCCGCAGCTATCGAGCGGCAATCGAGCATTTCGAGGTGAATTGGGGTGGATTCCTGCCGGCGACCAGCGACAGCGTGGCGCGCTATCTGGTGGCGCATGCGGGCGTGCTGTCGGTCAACACGTTGAAGCTGCGTTTATCGGCGCTGGCCCAGTGGCACACCAGCCAGGGGTTTCCTGATCCGACCAAGGCGCCAGTGGTGCGCAAAGTCCTGAAAGGCATTCGTGCCCTGCACCCGGCTCAGGAAAAGCAGGCAGAGCCATTGCAACTGCAGCACCTGGAGCAGGTCATCCAGTTCCTCGAACAGGAAGGCCACGACGCCCGAGCCGCAGAAGACCATCCCCGATGGCTGCGGGCCAAGCGTGACGCAGCGTTGATCCTGCTGGGTTTCTGGCGTGGCTTTCGCAGCGATGAGTTATGCCGGTTGAATATCGAGCACGTGCAGGCGGTGCCCGGTTCGGGCATCACCCTGTATCTACCGCGCAGCAAAAGTGATCGGGAAAATATCGGCCGCACTTACCAGACGCCGGCGCTGTTGCGGCTGTGCCCGGTGCAGGCCTATAGCGAATGGCTCAGCGCTTCAGCGCTGGTGCGCGGCCCGGTGTTTCGCGGCATTGATCGCTGGGGCAACCTGGGCGAGGAGGGCTTGCACGCCAACAGCGTGATCCCGCTGTTGCGCCAGGCGCTGGAGCGTGCCGGGATTGCGGCCGATCAGTACACCAGCCACTCCCTGCGCCGGGGCTTCGCTACCTGGGCTCATCGCAGTGGCTGGGACTTGAAGTCGTTGATGACTTACGTCGGCTGGAAAGACATGAAATCGGCCATGCGCTATGTTGAAGCGACGCCCTTTCTCGGCATGACCCGGGCATCCCTCGAGTGATTCAAGGTTTCTTCTATTAATACAGTCTCTTGATAGTGAAAACCAATCGTCAGCATCAGGTTTGCCAATGAGCCATCGGCCGGGAGAGTGGGTAGGATTCACCTCATCAACTTACTAAGCCCTTCTACAAACCTGACGGAGAGTCAACGATGCCTATCATCAACAGCCAAGTAAAACCGTTCAAAGCTACCGCCTACAAAAACGGCAACTTCGTAGACGTGACTGATGCTGACCTGAAAGGCAAATGGTCTGTCGTGTTCTTCTACCCAGCCGACTTCACCTTCGTCTGCCCAACCGAACTGGAAGACCTGGCTGACAACTACGCCGAATTCCAGAAACTGGGCGTCGAAATCTACAGCGTTTCCACCGACACCCACTTTGCCCACGCTGCCTGGCACAACACCTCGCCAGCCATTGGCAAAATCCAGTACACCATGATCGGCGACCCGACCCTGACCATCTCCCGCAACTTCGACGTGCTGATCGAAGAAGCTGGCCTGGCAGACCGTGGCACCTTCGTGATCAACCCTGAAGGCCAGATCAAAATCGTTGAACTGAACGATGGCGGCGTTGGCCGTGACGCTTCCGAGCTGCTGCGCAAAATCAAGGCGGCCCAGTACGTTGCTGCTCACCCGGGCGAAGTCTGCCCAGCCAAGTGGAAAGAAGGCGAGGCCACCCTGGCTCCGTCCCTCGACCTGGTCGGCAAGATCTAAGTCTGTGAAATGCCAAGGGCGGGTTACCGCACCTAAGTAAGCTGCATCCGCCCTCGAAACGCCCGGGCGAGATTCGCTCGGGCGTTTTTTTGTCTGCAATAAACCGAATTAATAGGAAATCGCCCGTATGTTGGACGCCAATCTTAAAGCTCAGTTGAAGTCATACCTGGAACGGGTCACCCAGCCGATCGAGATCGTCGCCTCCCTCGATGACGGTGCGAAATCCCAGGAAATGCTTGCCCTCTTGCAGGATGTAGCCAGCCTTTCGACGCTGATTACCCTGAAAAGCGATGGCAATGATGCGCGCAAGCCATCGTTCTCCATCAACCGCCCGGGTGCCGATATCAGCCTGCGTTTTGCCGGCATCCCAATGGGCCATGAATTCACTTCGCTGGTGTTGGCGCTGCTGCAAGTCGGCGGCCACCCCTCGAAGGCCAGTGTCGAAGTGATTGAACAGATTCGCGCCCTTAAAGGCGAGTTCAGCTTCGAGACTTACTTCTCGCTGTCGTGCCAGAACTGCCCGGACGTGGTCCAGGCGCTGAACCTGATGGCAGTACTGAACCCGAACATCCGCCACGTCGCCATCGACGGTGCGCTGTTCCAGGCAGAAGTCGATGATCGTCAGATCATGGCCGTGCCCAGCGTTTACTTGAATGGTGTGAACTTCGGCCAGGGCCGCATGGGCCTGGAAGAAATCCTCGCCAAGCTCGACACCAGCGGTATCGAAAAAGCCGCCGAGAAAATCAGCGCCAAAGATGCGTTCGACGTACTTGTCGTCGGCGGTGGCCCAGCGGGTTCGGCAGCGGCTATCTACGCTGCACGTAAAGGCATCCGTACCGGTGTTGCAGCCGAGCGCTTCGGCGGGCAGGTGCTGGACACCATGTCGATCGAGAACTTTATCTCGGTACAGGAAACCGAAGGGCCGAAACTCGCCAGCGCCCTGGAGGCCCACGTGCGTCAGTACGACGTGGACATCATGAACCTGCAGCGTGCTACTGCGCTGATCCCGGCGAAAAACAACGGTGAGCTGCACGAAATCCGTTTCGAAAGCGGTGCGACCCTCAAGTCCAAGACCGTGATCCTGGCCACCGGTGCCCGCTGGCGCGAAATGGGTGTACCGGGTGAGCAGGAATACAAGGCCAAGGGCGTGTGCTTCTGCCCGCACTGCGACGGCCCGCTGTTCAAGGGCAAGCGCGTGGCGGTGATCGGCGGCGGTAACTCCGGCGTTGAAGCAGCCATCGACCTGGCCGGTATCGTCAGCCACGTGACCTTGCTTGAGTTTGACAGCAAGTTGCGCGCCGACGCCGTGTTGCAGCGCAAGCTGTACAGCCTGCCGAACGTTGACGTGATTACCAGCGCGCTGACCAGTGAGGTCAAGGGGGATGGCCAGAAAGTTACCGGCCTGGCCTACAAGGATCGCGACAGTGGCGAATTCAAGACTATCGACCTGGAAGGCATCTTTGTACAGATCGGTTTGCTGCCCAACACCGACTGGCTCAAAGGCACTGTGGAATTGACTCCACGTGGCGAGATCATCGTCGATGCACGTGGTGAGACTTCGCTGCCAGGTGTTTTTGCCGCCGGTGACGTAACGACTGTGCCGTACAAGCAGATCGTGATTGCAGTAGGCGAGGGCGCCAAGGCTTCCCTGAGTGCTTTCGATCACCTGATCCGCACTTCCGCCCCGGCGTAAATTCCGGCCCGGAAATGAAAAACCCCATGAGTGATCATGGGGTTTTTTATTGCCGGCGGAACCTTACAGCGGCGTTGGCTGAATGATTTCAACCCAGTACGCATCCGGGTCTTTCACGAAGGCCAGGCTTTTCATGCGGCCGTCACTCAGGCGCTTCTGGAAGTCGCAGCCCAGTTCTTCAAAGCGCGCGCAGGCAGCAACGATGTCCGGCACCGAGATGCAGATATGGCCAAAGCCACGCGGGTCGGTGTTGCCGTTGTGGTAGGCAAAGTCCGCGTCGTTTTCGGTGCCGTGGTTGTGGGTCAGTTCGAGGATGCCCGGGATCGACTTCATCCACTGGGTGCGGGCGGCAGCGTCGGCCGGGATCTGGGCCTTGTCGACCAGGGCCAGGAAGTACAGGCTGAATTCGGCTTCCGGGAAGTCACGTTTTTCAACCAGGGAAAAACCCAGTACGCGGGTGTAGAAATCCAGCGACTTGGTGATGTCCTTGACCCGCAGCATGGTGTGGTTGAATACGAAGTTCGTGGTGGCGGCGTCAGGCTGGGCGGTGACGCCCGGGAAAGCGTTCAGTTCGTGCAGGCTCATGGGCCCTCCAGAGAAAAATGGGGCAAACGTGGCTCCGGTTGGAGCATCCCTTGGCTTGCGGCTGGCATCCGTGCAGCCGGTCCATGATACGCAGCCCTGCCGGTTGCGCCAAATGAAAAAGGTCACGCAACCCTTGCGGCCAGCGGGTGCAGGGGCCCAAACTTTGTCGCTTGAACCTTGAGTGTTTTTCGTAATGACCGGATTTCGCGCACCGTTGTTGAGTACCCTGGGCCTGTTGCTGGGCAGCACCGCTGCATGGGCGGCTGACCCGGAAATTCATTGGCCCAGCGGCTGGCAGGTAGAGGAAGTGGCGCCCGACGACCAGGCCCCGGCGCAACCGTCGGCGGTGTCCCGCCAGCGGGCCATAAAGAATGATGAGAATGGCGCGACCTTGATGGTCATGGAGTTGACAGGCACGCCAATCGAAGCGGGGCATACGGTCAACCTGCAAGGTGTGCTGCTGGAAATGCGCAAATCCATCCAGAAGGACTTTGCCCAGGGTGGTTATCAAAGTGTGTGCACCAAGATGCACCCCACAACATTGAGCCGGCTTGAGGCATTGGAAACTACCTGTGTAATCACCGAGAACGGTCGGCATGTGCTGTCGCAAACGTTGGTGGGGGCTGTCGATACCGATAAGGCCTATGTTTTTTCATACGCAGGCCAGGCCGACGCTTACGAATCAAGCAAGGATGAAGTCAGTTCGGTGCGTGACAGCCTTAAACTTTGAGCGTTGTAGGCATCGCGACAAATAAGTCGATTTGAACAAAGTGAAATGTTTTTTAAAGTTCGCTTTTGAAAGTGCCAGCGTCCTGATTTGTTTCACTATCGATGCCTGTAAACAAAAAAGCCCTGCATGTGCAGGGCTTTTCTTAGTGCGTTTGTACTAGCCGCAAAGCATTAGCCGCGAAGCCAGGAGTCTACTGTGGCTGCGCCGTACTGTTCTTTCCACGCCTTCAGGCCGCGATGGTTGCCGCCCTTGGTTTCGATCAGTTCACCCGTGTGCGGGTTGTGGTAAACCTTGACGACGCGGGCACGGCGCTGTTTGGGTGCGGCAGCGACGGAAGCGCCGGACTTGCCCGGGTTAGGATCCAGGATGGAGATGATGTCGCGCAGGCTTTTGCCGTAGGTCTTCATCAGCCCTTGCAGCTTTTCTTCGAATTCGATTTCTTTCTTCAAACCAGCATCGTTCTTCAGGGATTCCAGCTGGGCAAGCTGCTCTTGAAGGGCTTTTTCTGCTGCGCGAAATTCGGCGAGTCTGGACAAAATCTATACTCCAATAGTGTATTTGGCTGATATCTACTGCAAACAAAGCGATAAGCCAAGAGCCTTAAGGCGACTCAATGAAAGTGGCCTTCCTGCCAATTCAGCACAGGCAGGAAAAATTGTAGTAGTTAATCAGTCATGAGTAAATCATGTCTTTTGTATAAATAACAATATTTCCGTTGAAGTGGCTGGCTATTCAATGGCTGTTCAGGAATCTAATGAACTCGTCGCAAGGTACAGGCTTGCCAAACAGGTAGCCTTGCAAGAAATCAACGCCTTGGGCCGCCAGATAGTCGCATTGTTCTTGTGTTTCGACGCCTTCGGCAACGATGCCCAGGTCCAGCTTGGCAGACAGTTCAATGATGCTGTCGAGTATATGCCGCGAGAGTGCATCAACACCGATCATTGCCACGAAGCTTTGATCTATCTTCAAGTAATCGACATTGAAGTTGCGCAAATAACCGAGGCTGGAGTGGCCGGTGCCAAAGTCGTCGATCGCGATCATTACCCCCATTTCATGCAGCGCCTGGAACAGCTGGCGGGTGATATCCGTGGGTTCGATCAACTCGCGCTCGGTCAACTCAAGGACCAGGATCACCTTGCCCGGCGGGAAGGCAGCGAGGAACTCCCGGCAGTCCTCCACCAGCCCCAGGTCGTGACAATGGCGAGCGGTAATGTTGATGCCCACGTGAAAATTGTCGGCAAACTGCGCGGTGTGGGGCGCCAACTGTGCGGCGGTCTGGCGCATCAGGGCGCGGGTCATCGGTACGATCAGGCCCGAATGTTCGGCCAGGGGAATGAACAGGTCCGGGCGCACCAGGCCTTCCCTGGGATGATTCCAGCGCATCAGCACTTCACAGCCGGCCCACTGCCGGATGTTGTCGCCACGCACCACTGGCTGGTAATAGGGCACAAATTCATTGGCGCCCAGGGCCCGTTGCAGTTCCAGGGTCGGTGCCGATGAGCGCTTTTGCAGCCAGTGGGCGAGGATGCCTGCCAGCACGCCGAAAAACACCACCAGAACGAACAGTGCAGGATACCGCGCCTGCATGTAGCGCCAGGTTTCACCCTCCGGCATCCCGGCTTCCACGCTGTAGGTATACCGTGTGGAGTCGAGATGATGATGCGCGACGGAAAATGTCGGCAGCGCTGTGCTGTGCACCTTGCCATCCGCCGCCAGCCAGTTAGGCCCCACCTGCAACACCAGGTCGGTATATCGGCTGATCAGGCGCAACGCGTTGGTCAAGTGGTAGCCATCAATGGAGGCGAAGGCCCCCCGGTCTCCCTCGGTGAGGCGATACACCAGCAATGCGGTGTCGGGTGTCACCGGGTTGCCTTTCATCAGCCAGAGACGGCCGCCGACGTAGTCCTCAGGGTTGACCGGTGACTGGTAGTTGCCACCAAACAACGAGCTGCAATAGATGTTGCGCTGCCAGGACAAGGTGGTGGCGCGCACGAAAGGCCGGCGGGTGACCTGTTCCCGCAGCTTCAGTTGAGTCGGGTTATCACATTCATGGCCGGCCAGTGGCAGCAGGTCCTGGGCGGCGAGTGCGGTGTTGTCGAGCATCAGGTCAAACTGGCGCACGGCCTCCTGGGCGGTTTGCGCGGTGCTGTGCTCGAGGGTGCGCCCGGCTTGCCAATACAGGATAAGCACACCCAGCAAAATGGGCAGCGCGCCACTGAGCAGGGTGATCAGATGGCGAGTGGAGGCCTTTCGGGGGCCTTTGACGGTCAGTGGCATTTGCGCAGCCTGTAGCGGGAGAGGGCAATAGGACGCTCAAATGCGGTCGGGACAACCTCGGTGGCCTTCCAACAAAGCGTATTGGTATTGGCCATGATAGATGGCGGCAGGCGTCTGTGCATGTTCAATAAAGCTTCAACCGTGTGGCCAGTTGAATAAATGCCAGGGTTGCCGGTGAGGACTGCCGACGGTCCAGTACCGCCAGCCCCACCTGGCGTTTGACGGCAGGCTTGAGCGGTTTGATCAGGTAATCCGCCTGCGTGGATTCAGGCAGCGACAACTCGGCGACAATGGTCACGCCGTCGCCCCGGCGCACGGTGTCCAGGGTGCTGAGCAGCTGTGAGCAGCGGTAACGCACATCCGGCTGCAACCCTGCACCGACGAACAGCCTTGAGACCAGTTCGGCCGAACCGGCCTGGGTCAGGATAAAAGGTTCACCACACAGCGCTTTCAGGCTGACACTTGGCTGCGCGCCCAAGTGATGCCCCAAGGGCAGCAGCGCGACCAGTTGGTCCTCAATCAACGGGAACGTATCGAAGCGCTCTTCAGGCAGCACCACAAACCCAACGTCGACGCGCCGCTCTTCCAGCCACTGCGTCACCTGGCGATCGGGGCCTTCGTCGACATGCACCTCGATGCCCGGATGCTGCTCGCGAAAATGCTGCAGGATCGCGGGCAACAAGCGAATCGATGAGGTCGGCCCGAACGAGCCGATGCGCAGCGTGCCGCGCTTCATCCCGCGGGCATCGGCGGCTTCCTGTTGCAGCGTGTTGGCCAACCCGAGCATGGCCCGGGCGCGCAACAGCAGTTGTTGGCCGATATCGCTGAGTTCGACCTGGGACTGATGACGTCGGATCAACTCCACACCCAGTTCCTGCTCCAGGGATTTGATCGCATGGGACACCGCCGATTGGCTGATGCCCAGGCGATTGGCGGCGCTGGTGAAACCTTGCAGTTCGGCCACCAGGGAAAAGATTTCCAGTTGGGTAAGGGTCATGAGTATTTACTCATTTTACGATGATCGGGGATTAGCCAAACAATAAGCCAATCCCGTGTCTTGTGAGTAGAAATCTGATGAACCCGAGCCCTGACCGTCTGACGTATCTGAAGCTGGCGGCCGTGACCATGATCTGGGGCGGCACCTTCGTTGCCGGGCGCTATCTGGCGGCAGGCCTGGACCCACTGTTGGCGGCGACCGTGCGCTTTGCACTGGCCAGCCTGGCGCTGCTGGCCTTCCTGGGCGTCGCGCGTATTCGCCTGGTGCGTCCGACCACCGCGCAATGGGTGCAATTGATGGTGCTGGGCTTTTTCGGGATCTTTTTCTACAACCTGTGTTTTTTCTACGGCCTGCATTACATCAATGCGTCCCGGGCGTCGTTGATCGTGGCGCTGAACCCGGCAGTGATTGGCCTGGCCTCGTGGCTGCTGTTCAAGGAACGCCTGGGCTGCTTCAAGCTGGTGGGGATCGCGCTGTGCCTGGGTGGCGCAGGGCTGGTGATCGTCAGTCGCAACCCGCAGTTGCTGCAGGGCACGGCAGATGCGTGGGTCGGTGACCTGCTGATTTTCGGCTGCGTGGTGGGGTGGGGCGTGTACTCGCTGTTTTCCCGGGGTCTCAACCAGCGCCTGGGGCCGTTGCAAACCGTGACCTGGTCGATCCTGCTGGGCACGCTGATGCTGACGATCACCACGCTGGTGACGGGTCGGCTAACGATGGCCGCATTGGGCCGGATTGATCTGCCCCAACTGATGAGTTTGCTGTACCTGGGCGTGCTGGGCTCGGCACTGGCCTACATCGGCTACTACGATGGCCTGCGCCGCATCGGCGCCACCCGTGCGGGTGTATTTATCGCCCTCAATCCGCTGACGGCAGTGATCTGCGGCGCATTGCTGCTTGGCGAGCAACTGACCGTGCCGATGCTGCTGGGTGGGGCGGTCATCCTGCTGGGCATCTATCTGTGCAACAAACCCCTTGCGCGGGCCAGGGCAATGGGGATTTGATAAGAGTACGGACAAATCTGTTTACGCTGTGTAGAATCGATTTACGCATACAAGAATAAGGACTTGCGCTAACGCAAGCCTCGCCCGTCAGAGACTGATGTAACCATGAAGCTACTCGGGTCCCCCCTCATCTTTGGTGACTTCCTCGCCCGCAGCGTGCGGGGTATCTCCTGTGCGCCACCCGCTGACCTCATCCTTGCTCGCAAATAAACATTTGTTAATTACAAGAATGATGATGAGGCACCGAAAATGGCAGACCTGTACGAAAACCCAATGGGCCTGATGGGCTTTGAGTTCATCGAATTCGCATCGCCAACCCCGGGCACCCTGGAGCCGATCTTCGAGATCATGGGCTTCACCAAGGTCGCGACCCACCGTTCCAAGAACGTACACCTGTACCGGCAGGGCGAGATCAACCTGATCCTCAACAACGAACCCAACAGCATCGCCTCCTACTTTGCGGCCGAGCACGGCCCGTCGGTGTGCGGCATGGCGTTTCGCGTCAAGGACTCGCAACAGGCCTACAACCGGGCCCTGGAACTGGGCGCCCAGCCTATCCATATCGAAACCGGCCCGATGGAGCTGAACCTGCCGGCGATCAAGGGCATTGGCGGCGCGCCGCTGTACCTGATCGACCGCTTTGGTGAAGGCAGCTCGATCTATGACATCGACTTCGTGTACCTCGAAGGTGTCGAGCGCAACCCGGTGGGCGCGGGCCTCAAGGTCATCGACCACTTGACCCACAACGTGTACCGCGGCCGCATGGCCTACTGGGCGAACTTCTACGAGAAGCTGTTCAATTTCCGTGAGGCGCGCTATTTCGACATCAAGGGCGAATACACCGGCCTGACCTCCAAGGCCATGAGCGCCCCGGACGGCATGATCCGCATCCCGCTGAACGAAGAATCGTCCAAGGGTGCCGGGCAGATCGAAGAGTTCCTGATGCAGTTCAACGGCGAGGGCATCCAGCACGTTGCCTTCCTCACCGATGACCTGGTCAAGACCTGGGATGCGTTGAAGAAGATCGGCATGCGCTTCATGACCGCGCCGCCAGACACCTATTATGAGATGCTCGAAGGCCGCCTGCCGAACCACGGCGAGCCGGTGGATCAACTGCAGGCACGGGGCATCCTGCTGGACGGCTCGTCAGTGGCGGGGGACAAGCGCCTGCTGCTGCAGATCTTCTCGGAAACCCTGATGGGCCCGGTGTTCTTCGAGTTCATCCAGCGTAAGGGTGACGACGGCTTTGGTGAAGGCAACTTCAAGGCACTGTTCGAATCCATCGAGCGCGACCAAGTGCGTCGTGGTGTGTTGACCGCTGACTGATCGCCTGGGCGATACACAAAAAAGCCCGACCGGGATTGCACCCGGCCGGGCTTTTTGTTGCCCGGCAGAAACATCGGGACACAGGCGGTTGCCAGCGGCCAGGAACGGAATTCACTGCCAGCGTTACTCAGTGTCATATGCCCAGTTGAGGTTCATGTATGACAGTCATTACGCACACCGGTAGTCCACCTCCAGGTTTGAATCAGGCAGCAGCCGTCAACGACGTACCCGCCATCAGTCCCTTGGCCCCAACTGTTCCCTCCCCATTAAGTCCTGCCACTGTCGCCCGCGTGACGTTTTCCTCGAACGTGGAATGGAGCAGTGCGCAGGGCGAGCTGACCGCCGCAGGCGTCGAACTGGCCAATGCCGTATTGGCCCCGGGTACCTCATCAACCGTCGGCGCGCAGGTCTGCACGTTCGCGGTGGACGGGATCCAGTCGAGCGACATTCTGGTGGTCAAACGCGTACCCGCCTCTGAAACCGGAACGAATATCCTGTTGTACATTCCTGACGTGGAGGGCAATTCGTTCTTCGAATTCAATAACCTTGAAGAAATGAACGCCTGGCTCAAAGAGGTCGCCATCGACCCTGACAAGTTGGATGTATTTGCCGGGCATTTTTCCCGCAATGCGCCTGCCGATCAGACAAAGCGGGTAAAAGACACGATGACGCGCTTCGCCGCAGGCGATATCAATGCCGTGGTCGGGCCTTTTGGCTACGAAAAGGGCGATATCTTCAATCGCCTGGACAAGCACACAAGCGTGCCGCCGGTACCGGTCAACGGGCTGACGGGGACCTACCTGAAAGTTGAGACCCGTGATGGCCGGGTGACTTTCGCAGGCACACGTCCGGACGGAGAAACCGTACTCTATCAGTACGATGCCTACGGCAACTTCCATGGAGGAGGTAACAAGGGCAACTTCTACTTTGTGAAAAACGGCCTGAACAATGACCAGCCGCTGTCGCCTGTCTCGCGAGAGCAATACTTGAAAACGGTCGTCAGTGTCAGCCTGGATAATGTAGGTGCCAACGATTTATGGGGGCTGTTCGACGAGTTCATCCGCCAACTGAAGAATCCGGGTTCAGGCATTGGGACGGCCTTGATCGCACTGGGCGTGCCTGAGGATGTGGCGCAGTCCATCGAAAAAATCGTCAAAAACCCCGTCACCGGCACCTTGCTTGAACTCAACCATGGCAACCGGCTCGGTAAGCTGTTTGGCGTTGAAAAGGCGCAAATGGACGCCGCACTGACCCAAATAGGCGACGAAATCCAAGGCAGGATTCCGTATTACGGGGCCATCCGAGGGGGGTTGTCGCAAACGGCTGTAATGCTCGAAATGGCAGCAAAAAAAAGCGCTGTCAGGCCTTCTGCTGACGCACCAAATGCTTGAAGCCTTCAAACACCAGCACCATCACCGCGAGCCAGATCGGAAGATACGTCAGCCATTCCCCCGCCTTGATGCTTTCGCCCAACAACAAGGCCACGCCGAGCAGCAGCACCGGTTCTACATAGCTGAGCAGCCCGAACAGGCTGAAGGCCAACAAGCGGCTGGCGACGACGTAGCACACCAGCGCCGACGCACTGATCAAGCCCAACATCGGGATCAAGGCGTACAAGCCCTTGTGGGCGTCGAGCACGGCAAAACCCTGTTCGCCGCTTTGCACGAACCACAGTGCCACCGGCAACATCAGCGCCATATCGAGCCACAGCCCGCCGAGGTGGTCGGTCTTCAGGCGTTTGCGCAATACGAAGTAAACCGGGTAGCCGATGATCACTACCAGGGTTGCCCAGGAGAATCCGCCCACCTGATACAACTCGTTCAGCACACCAGCACCGGCGAAGAACACCGCAATCTTTTGCAGGCGTGACAATTGTTCGCCATACACCAGCCGACCGGTCAGCACCATCGTCAATGGCAGCAGGAAATAGCCCAGCGATACATCCAGGCTGCGACCGTTGAGCGGCGCCCACATGAACAGCCACAACTGCACCCCCAGCAGGGCCGAAGACACCACGACCCCGCCGATCAGCGCGGGTTTGGCCGCAACCAGCCGAACCAGTTCCCACACCCGTCGCCACTCGCCGCTGACAATCATGAACACGGTCATGCAGGGCACCGTCAACAACATGCGCCAGCCGAAGATCTCCAGGCCGCTCAAGGGCGTAAGCAGCGACGTGAAGTAATACATCACGGCAAACAACACCGAGGCCAAGACCGATAACACAACACCTTTAGACACACTGTCCTCACGAAAGCCGATTGATACAAAAGAAGGGGGGATTTCAGGGAGGGAATATAGTGCTTTTGAGGTGAGATGTTTGCTCTGTTTTGGAGCGGTTTATGGGAGGATTTCTCAGGTCCCCCCATAAAAGGGACTTATGGCCGGGCAACTCGCCCCGACACAAAGTGGCTCACATCATTGAACCCTGGCGTCGACGCATGCCCTGGCGTGACCAGCGAGTCGATGAACGCTTCGTCCTCCGCCGTGATCTTCACCTCCAGCGCGCCGGTGTAGGCATCCCACTGCGCCTCGGTGCGCGGCCCGACAATCGCCGAACTGACCGCCGAGTTGTTCAGGACCCAGGCAATCGCGAACTCGACAATCCCCACGCCACGGCCCTGGGTGTATTGCTGGATCTGCTGGGCGATGCGCAGGGATTCAACGCGCCATTCGGTTTCCAGGATGCGCTTGTCCTGGCGCCCGGCACGGCTGCCGGCTTCAGGCGTTACGTCCGGCGCATATTTGCCGCTGAGCACGCCACGGGCCAGCGGGCTGTAAGGCACCACGCCCAGGCCATACGCGGCGGCGGCGGTGATCTGCTCCACCTCGGCCTGGCGGTTGACGATGTTGTACAGCGGCTGGCTGATGATCGGTTTGTCCACCCCCAGGCGCTCGGCCACGCGGATCACTTCGGCGATCCGCCAGCCGCGGTAGTTGGACAAGCCCCAGTGGCGGATCTTGCCCTCGCGGATCAAGTCGCCAATCGCTGAAACCGTGACTTCCAGTGGCGTGTTGTGGTCTTCGCGGTGCAGGTAATAGATGTCCAGGTAATCGGTGTCGAGGCGCGTCAGGCTGGCTTCCAGCGCATTGAAAATCCGCTTGCGACTCAGGCCGCTGCGGTTCGGCAGGCCATCCGCCGGGCCGATGCCGACCTTCGAGGCCAGCACCCAATCCTGGCGCTGGCGGGCGATGGCTTCGCCGACGATTTCCTCGGAGCGCCCGCCGGTGTAGACGTCGGCGGTGTCGATAAAGTTGATGCCTTGATCCCAGGCCTTGTCGATGATGCGCAGCGAGTCCTCGGTGTTGGTCTGCTCGCCAAACATCATGCTGCCCAGGGTCAGTGCGCTGACCTTCAACCCGGACTGGCCCAGTGTGCGGTAAATCATCGTGAACACCTCAAAAGGGGGAGACAGGCCCTATCCAATACCAGAGAGCAAGGCTCTGGAACAAGCCCCGCGACGGTTATTGCGGTAATAGTTCGGCGCAGCGCAGTTGCAGGAAGCGGTGCAGTACCTTGACCCGCTCCGACACCTGCAACCGATGGGGACACATCAGATTGAACGGGGTCGGTTCGCCTTGCCAATCGGTGAGCAACGGCACCAGGCGCCCGGCCTTGATATCGCGCGCTACATCCAGACGCGCTTTATAGGCGATGCCGTGCCCGGCCAATGCCCAGCGCCGCACGATCTCGCCGTCATCACTGAGGTAGTCGCCGCCGACCTCGACTTCCTGCAGCACCTCGCCCTGGCGAAAGTACCAGGTGTTGTTCGCCCGACCCTGGCGCATATAGCGCAGCGTGCTGTGTTCTGCCAGGTCCTGGGGGAGGCGTGGCGTACCGTGGCGCGCGAGGTAGTCGGGGCTGGCGCACGCCACCCGCGTGTGGTCGGGCACCACCGGCAACGCGACCAGGCTGGAGTCCCGTGGTACGCCGAAACGCAGGGCGATGTCGACGGTTTCGCGGAACAGGTCGGCATTGCTGTCGTTGAGCAGCAACTGAAGGCGCACGTTCGGGTGTTCGAGCTTGAACTCATCCAGCCAGCCCAGCAGCACATTGCGCCCGAAATCCGAGGGCGCGGCCAATTGCAGTAATCCGCTGAGGCTCTGGCCTTGCTGCTTGACCGCCTGTTCGCCTTCCGACAGCGCCTCCAGGGCCACGCGCACACTGTCGAGGTAGCGCCGGCCTTCTTCGGTCAGGCGCATGCTGCGGGTGGAACGCGCCAGCAGCCGGATGCCCAGGCGGGTTTCCAGGCGCTTGAGGGCAATGCTCGCTGCGGCCGGGGTCAGGCTGAGGCTGCGGGCGGCTGCCGACAGGCTGCCGGTGTCGGCGGTGCGTACGAACACTTCAAGGTCGAGGATTGAGCTCATTTGTAAAAATCCTTTAAAGATCTTGTCGTTTTACCGGGATTTTTCAACGATTGCCAAGCTGGGAAGATGAAAGCTCATTTTCTCAGCCAGGTATTTCCCCATGACATCTCCCCTCAACGGCACAACCATCATCGTCATTGGCGGTAGCAGCGGCATTGGTGCCGCGGTGGCCAAGCAGGCCGTGGCACGCGGTGCCCATGTGGTGCTGGCCGGGCGGCGCTTGTCTTCAACCGTGGAGAACGGGGTGCGCAGCGAGCAGGTGGACGTGACCGACGCAGCCTCATTACAGCGCTTGTTCGAAACCGTGGGGCCGTTTGACCATCTGGTCTACACCGCAGGGCCTGCGGTGCAGGCCAAGGCCCTGATCGAGACCGACCTGAACCTGGCGCAAGACAACTTCAACGTGAAGCTCTGGGGTTCGCTGCGGGCGATCCAGTCGGCGCTGCCATTTCTCGCCGAGCGCGGCAGCATCACCCTGACGTCGGGGCAGTTGGGGCGCAAAACGGTTGCGGGGCAATTCATCAAGACCGGCATCAATGCGGCGACCGAAGCGCTGGGCAAGCAACTGGCCAAGGAACTGGCGCCACGCCGGGTCAATGTGGTCAGCCCGGGCGTGATCGACACCGAGGCGTATGCCGGGTTGTCCGATGAGCAGCGACTGGCAATGTTTGCCAAGGCGGGCGGGGCGTTGCCGGTGGGGCGCGTGGGGCAGGCCGAAGAAGTGGCTGCCGGGTATGTGTTGGCGATGGAGAACGGGTTTATTACCGGTAGCGTGATTGATGTCGACGGCGGCGGATTACTCTAAAGGCAGCTGAATAAAAAAGGTCCCGCTTTCAGGCGGGACCTGCATTATCAGTAATAGGGCCGTGCTTAATAACGTGGCACCGGAACCGGTTGTGGCGGGTAGTAATAGCCTGGAGGCGGCGCCTGGTAATAGACCGGCGGCGGCTGTTGGATGTACACCGGCTGCGGCTGCACGTAAACCGGTTGCTGCTGCACATAGACCGGAGGCTGGGAGTTGGCGACCACCGAACCCACTACGAGACCGCCGACAACCGCACCCAGCAAAGCCGGGCCACCCCAGCCCCAACCACCGCCATGCCCGTACCCATAACCGTGACCCCAGCCATAGCCATATCCTCCACGGGCTTCTGCTTGCCCTGCGATGGCGAGGGTGGCAATGAGCAACATGGCTACTTTCATTTTTGAGAGTCGACTGATCATGATAAGTCCTCTACGTATGCACCGAACCGGTCTTGATAATATCCCCGGGCATAGGCTTCAGACAGCGGTTTCGGACGGGATGATGGAGTACGAAAGTAAAGGCTGGGTAAAGGTTGTAGCCTATTTGTTACCTGGAATGGGCGTAGAGGTTAATACGGCTGTCAGGCAGTTGTTTGCCTATAAAAACACGCCTTTATATGAGCAGATAGATGACCGGCGCCGCCCTCGATATCGCGGCACCGGTCAGCGCTGATTCAAGCCTTGAGTGTGCGCGTCATGCGCAACGCCAACACACTGCCCGCGACGATCACCGCCGCCAGCAGGTACAGCGCCAGGTCCGTAGACCCGGTGGCATCTTTCACAAACCCGACGATATACGGGCTGAGGAACCCCGCCATCTGGCCCATGGAGTTGATCAACGCCAGACCACCCGCTGCCGCACCTGCGCTGAGCATCGCGGTTGGCACCGGCCAGAACATCGGCAGGCCGGTGAGGGCACCCATGGTGGCGATGGTCAGGCCGAGGATCGCAATGGCCGGCGTGGTTGCAAAGTTCACCGCAATCACCAGCCCGATCGCGCCCATCAGCATCGGCACCACCAGGTGCCAGCGACGCTCCTTGCGCAAGTCGGCAGAGCGGCCCACCAGCAGCATGAACACCGCCGCCAGCAGGTACGGGATCGCACTCAACCAGCCAATCACCAGGTTATCGCTGAAGCCCATGTTCTTGATGATCGATGGCAGCCAGAAGTTGATGGCGTACACACCGCTCTGGATGCAGAAGTAGATCAGGCCGAACGCCCAGATCGCCGGGTTCTTGAACACTTCCAGCAGCGAGTCGCTGGTGGTCTTCGGCTTGTTGGCCAGGTCGGTCGCCTGGTCGGCTTCCAGCACCGCGCGCTCATGGGGCGTGAGCCACTTGGCGTTGGCAAAGCTGTCGCTGAGCAGGAAGTAGGCGAGGGCGCCGAGGATCACCGTCGGCACGCCTTGCAGCAGGAACATCCACTGCCAGCCCGCAAGCCCGCCCTGGCCGGCGGCGAAGTGGTTGAGGATCCAGCCGGAGAACGGGCTGCCGAGCAGGCCGGATACCGGAATCGCCGACATGAACAGCGCCATGATCCGCCCACGGCGGAAGGTCGGGAACCACTGCGAGAGGTACAGCACCACGCCCGGGAAAAACCCGGCTTCAGCGGCGCCGGTCAGCAGGCGCAAGCCGTAGAAGTGCGTCGGTGTGGTAACGAACAACAGGCAGGTGGACAGGGCGCCCCAGACGATCATCATCAGCGCAATCCAGCGCCGTGGACCGAATTTGGTCAACGCCAGGTTGCTCGGCACGCCGCACAGCACGTAGCCGATAAAGAAGATCCCGGCACCGAGGCCGTACACGGTCTCGCTGAATTTCAGGTCGTCGAGCATCTGCAACTTGGCAAAGCCGACGTTGACGCGGTCGAGGTAGTTGAACAGGTAGCAGATGAAAATGAAGGGGATCAGGCGCAGGGTGATGCGCTTGTATACGGCGTTTTTATCGTCATCGGTGGCCTGGGTAACAGCGGCGCTCTGTGACATGGCAGTCTCTCTTTATTATGATTTTTCGCGATGCGAGGGTAACGTTGATCGCCCAACGAGTCTCGGCCACCTCAAGGGGTGCTGTCTTTGTGCTCGCGCACAGTGAAGCATGGTTTGCGCTGTGCCTATGAACAACCGGTTTTTTTCAGGAATTTAGCCCCATGTTCGAGCTGGATCATGACCTGGCGCAGGATATCGTCAATCGCACCATGGCGATCCTGCCCTATAACGTCAACGTCATGGACAGCCAGGGCCTGATCCTGGGCAGCGGCGAACCCGAGCGGATCAACACCCGCCACGAAGGCGCGCAGTTGGTGCTGGCCAACGGGCGGGTGGTGGAGATCGACGGCCAGACCGCCAAACACCTCAAGGGCGTGCAACCCGGGATCAACCTGCCGCTGCTGCACGACCAGCGCCTGATCGGCGTGCTGGGCATTACCGGTGAGCCGGAATTGCTGCGCACCTATGCCGAACTGGTGCGCATGACCGCCGAAATGCTGGTCAGCCAGCGTCACCAGCAAGCCGAGCAGCAATGGCGGCGCCAGCGCTGCGATGATCTGCTGGCACTGCTGCTGGCCGAGACCGGTGATTCACCGCGCCTGGTGGATGAAGCCCAGCAACTGGGCCTCAAGCCGCAGCTGGCGCGCACGCCGTACCTGTTCGAGCTGGGCAGCGGCCAGTCGGCCGAGGCCTTGAGCGCCTGGCTGACCTCGCGCTACCCCGACAGCTGGTGCGTCAGCTCCGCGCAGTTTTCCCTGCTGTGGTGCCGGCCTGCGTCGGTGCAAGTCGATAACCCGCGCCTGCTGGAAAAGCTCGACGGCCTGGGCTGGAACATCCTGCGGGTCGCCGTCGGCGGGCAAGCGGACGGGCTGGCCGGCCTGCGCCGTTGTTACCGGCGGGTCGGCGACCTGCTCGCCTATGGCCGTGATGTGCTGCCCGAATCGCGGTTGCTGACCCTCAATCGCTACCGCCTGCCGGTCATGCTCTGGCGCCACCGCAACGACGACGCCCTCGATGAATTGCTCAACCCGCTGCGCAAGGTACTGGCCAAGGACAGCAACGGCCAGTTGCTGGCGACCCTGCGCAGCTGGTGCGATCACGACGGCCAAAGCCAGGCGTGCGCCGATGCCCTGGGGATCCACCGCAACAGCCTGCGCTACCGCATGGAACGCATCGCCGAGCTGAGCGGCGTCGACCCGCTGACCCTCGACGGCATGCTCGCGTTGTACCTCGGCGTGCAGCTATTGCCGCAAGCTTTGTCCAAATGAACAACAAACCCCAGCCACTCTTGTGCAATGGACCGGCGTTATTGCCGGTGCCAACTGGCAGCATGGGCGTTATAAAAACCGGAGAAAGCCCATGAAAATCATCATCGCCCCCGACTCGTTCAAGGACAGCCTGAGTGCTGAAGGCGTGGCGAATGCCATTGCCGAGGGGTTGGCCAGCGTGTGGCCCGACGCCGAGCTGATCAAGTGCCCGATGGCGGACGGTGGTGAGGGCACGGTGGAATCGGTACTCGCCGCCTGCCAGGGCGAGCTGCGCACCAGCCGTGTGCAAGGGCCATTGGGCGGCAGTGTCGACGCGCATTGGGGCTGGTTGGCCGAGAGCCACACCGCAATCATCGAAATGGCCGAAGCCAGCGGCCTGCAACTCGTGCCACCGGGTCAGCGAGATGCGTGTTCCAGCAGCACCTTCGGCACCGGCGAACTGATCCGCGCCGCCCTGGATGCCGGCGCCCAGCGCATCATCCTGGCCATTGGCGGCAGCGCCACCAACGACGGCGGCGCCGGGGCGATGCTAGCCCTGGGTGTGCAGTTGTTTGATGCCGAGGGAGCAGCGCTGCCCCTTGGCGGCCTGGCGCTGGGCAAGCTGTCGCGCATCAGCCTTGAACAACTGGACCCCCGCCTGAACGAAGTGCGCTTCGAAATCGCCGCCGACGTGAACAACCCTTTATGCGGTCCTCACGGGGCCTCGGCGATTTTTGGCCCGCAAAAGGGCGCCAATCCCCAGCAAGTCGAACAACTGGATGCGGCCCTCGGCCATTTTGCCGATCACTGCGCCAGGGTATTGCCCAAAGACGTACGCGACGAACCCGGCAGCGGTGCCGCCGGTGGCTTGGGTTTCGCCGCCAAGGCGTTCCTTGGCGCGCAGTTTCGCGCGGGTGTTGAAGTGGTCGCAGAGCTTGTTGGGCTTGAGCAAGCCGTGCGTGGCGCCGACCTGGTGATCACCGGCGAAGGCAGGTTCGATGCCCAGACCCTGCGCGGCAAGACCCCGTTTGGCGTGGCGCGAATCGCCAGGCAGCACAACGTGCCGGTGATCGTGATCGCCGGCACCCTGGGGGATGGCTACGAGCAAATGTACGCCCACGGCGTGGATGCCGCGTTCGCCTTGCCGTCCGGCCCGACTACCCTGGAACAGGCCTGCAGCGAGGCACCGCGCCTGTTGCGCGAGCGCGCCTCGGACATTGCCCGGGTTTGGCGTGTGGCCGCCCTGGCGGTCTAAGCCTCAAAGCCCTGCGCCAGTCGGTCGATCCACTGGCGCTGAAACCCCAGCAGTACGTCCTTGGGCTGCTGCAACTGGACAAACTCCAGCATCGGGTCTTCCACCGCCGTGCGCACGCCGGCCAACTCCTCCAGCGCCGCCAGCCCGCAAAACGGCACATAGGCTTCGCTGTAACCACCTTCATGCACCAGCACCAGGCGCCCTTGGCACAGGCGCTCGGCGGCTTGGCGTACTGTGCGGGTCATCAGGCGGAACGACTCGCTGTGTAGCAGCATGCGCGCCAGCGGGTCCACGGCGTTGGCGTCATAGCCGCAGGCGACGATGATCAGTTCCGGCTCGAAGCGCTCCAGGGCCGGTACCACGATGCGCTCCATCGCGTGCAGATAGGCTTCGTGGCCGCTGCCTGGCGGCAACGGGATATTGATATTGGCGCCCAGGCCGGCGCCACGGCCACGGTCCTGTTCACCGCTGTAGCCCGGCGGATAGCAACCGTCCTGGTGCAGGGAGATCGTCAATACATCGCCACGTGTTTCGAAGATGGACTGGGTGCCGTTGCCATGGTGCACGTCCCAGTCGATCACGGCGACCTTGCCCAGCCCGCGGCGCGCCTTGGCGGCCTCGATGGCGATGGCGATATTAGCCAGGAAGCAAAAGCCCATGGCGCCGTCCGCCAGGCAGTGATGCCCCGGCGGCCGCGACAGTGAGTAGGCATTCTCGACCTGCCCGCTCAGCACTGCGTCCACTGCAGCGATGGCCAGCCCGGCGGAGAGTCGGGCGATCTCGTAACTGCCCGGACCGATCGGTGCCTGTGGGCCCAGTTCGCCACCGCCGGCATCGCTCAGGGCCTTGAAGCGTTGCAGGTAGTCGGCACCGTGTACCCGTCGCAAGTCCTCGTCAGTGGCCGGAACTGCGCTGTGCTGTTGCAGGTGACGGCTCAGCCCGGATACGTCCAGCAGGCTTTTCAAGCGCCGCTTGGTCTCCGGCGACTCGGCATGCCCGCTGCCGGCAGGCGGCTGCACCCAACCGCCCACCGGCAAGGTCAGTGCGTGGGCGCGGGCGCTGTGCCAGAGGCTTAGTTCATCAAAGAAAAACGCGGTGGTTCGGTTCATCAGAGTCTCCAGTTCAGCGGGTTAAAACAGCGTCAGGCGTGGCGCGGCTGCCGAGCATCAGCGCCAGGGACAACAGGGTGACGGCGGCGCCGCCCACCAGCAGCGAGGCAAACCCGCCGCTGGCTTCGATGAGCCGCCCGGCAATGGCCGGCCCGATGGCCAGGCCCGCACCGATCACCAGGTTGGAGGTGTTCATCAGCTTGCCGCTGCGGTCGAGGTCGGCGAGGCAGGCGAGAATCAGCGGCAGGATGAAGGTCCAGGTGAATTTGAACAGCAGCGCTGCCAGGGCAAAGCGCAGCAGTGTTGGCGTACCGCTCAGCAACAGCACCGCACCGGCCATCAGGGCGTAGCCCACCAGCAACAGCAGCAGGCGTGGCAGGCGCGTACCGATCAGCGAGGCACAGCCGGCGCCGACGATGCCCATCACGGTGGCCAGGGCCAGCACTTCACCGCTGTGTTGCGCGGAGATTGCGGCGCCACTGCTGATGGCGCCGATAAAGGTCCAGACACCGCCGAGGCTGACGTAGAAGGCCAGGATCCCGGCGATGCCCAGTGCAGCCTTCACCCGGGAGACAGGTATCGGCGCTGCATCGGTTTGCTCGCGCGGCGGGCTGCCGGACGGGAAACACCGGGCGAGTGGCAACAGCAGCGTCATCAGTCCCGCAAGAATCAGGTAGCAGGCGCCGAGGCCATAGCGCGCAAACAGTCCGGGCAACACGCCAAGGCCGACCGCTCCGACCACCAGTTGCCCCATCACCCACAAGCCGTAGACCCGGCTTGGATTGGTAGTGGCAGCCGCGCTGGCCAGGCAGATGATCATCAACGAACCGCCCGCCAAGGCACTCATAAAACGCAAGGCAAGCAAGGTGGCGTAGGTGTCGGCGAGCATCGACAACAGGTTGGCGGCAATGAATGCCACGGCGGCGACCAGGGCTGCCAGGCGCCAGTCCACCCGTTTCAGCCACCAGAAGGCGGGCAGGGTGGCCAGGCTCATCGCCCCCAACTCGGTGGAGAACAGGTCGCCGATGTGGGACGGGCTCAACTGCCATTGGCTGGCCAGTTGCGCGGCCACCGCCGGTGCGGTCATCAGGATGGTCGGGGTAATGGCGGCGAACAGAATGATCGCCGCCAGCAACGGCCATGACCGTGCTGAAAGGCCGGCGGTTGCAGCGTGGGTCTGAGTGTTCATGGGCAAGCTCCGGGAAAGTGATTCAGAACACATGGACCAGCCGCAACAGGGCGTCGGTGCCTGCGTAGCCGTTGGATGCCGCGACGTTTTGCGAAAGGCTGAACATCACTTGGTTCTGCCGGTCGAGCCAATGCCCTACCTCGAAACCCACCTGGGTGTAGCGCTTGTGGGTGTCGTCGATGCGCTGGTCGTTGATGCGCAGCTCGCCGCCATCGGCGTGGATCAAACGCAGGGCGCCGTAGGTGGCCGGGCTGAAGTCGTAGGAGGCGAAGGCTTGCAGGCGGTACAGCGGGTCTTGCTTGAGGTCGCTGCCGAAATAG
This sequence comes from Pseudomonas sp. IPO3774, assembly GCF_013386835.1. Lineage (NCBI taxonomy): Bacteria > Pseudomonadati > Pseudomonadota > Gammaproteobacteria > Pseudomonadales > Pseudomonadaceae > Pseudomonas > Pseudomonas sp. IPO3774. The sequence continues at coordinate 30,376 of NZ_JACAQY010000023.1, read as the reverse complement.
TCGTCATTGGTGCCGTACAACTGGGCTTCGAGGTTGGCTTCCAGCACCCATTTCTCGCCAATGCCCTGGGTGTAGTTGTAAACGAAGGTCGCGCCCCAGCGATTGGCCCCGGGGGACACGTCGGGGTTTTTACTGTGGTACTCGCCCACCGGCACGGTGATCAGGCTCAACAGCCCGCTGTAGGTGCGTGAGGCCGGGTCGTTGATGAAAAACAGCGTGCCGCCCACCTGCGGGTCACCAAAGCCGCTCTCGCCGGTGTGCTGGCTGGCGCCGGGCAAGCGCGCATTGATGTCGGCGAAGGGCAGGATAAATTGCGGGGTGCACAGCGTGCCGCAGACGTCAGTGAAAAACACCTGGCGGTACGCCACGGCGTTGACCTTCAAGTCGGCCTTGCCGGTGGTGTCGGCCGGGCCGTGGAAATCATCGTAGCGCGTCGCCGGCAAGTACAGCACGCCGAGGCTGGTACCGGACGGCGCGCCGAAAAAGTCCCGGGCGTTGAGGTCGGCGGCCTGGCTGTCGAGGCTCAGTAGGGTGCCGCCCAGCAGCATGGCCAGGTGACGCAAGGTGGAGTGATTCATCGCAAGGCATCTCTTATGGAATGTGATGGATGGCAGCGGAAAATGGGCAAAGGGCGCCCGAGGCCGTCAAAACGACAGCGCAAAAAAGCAACGAATTAAGGGGTGAGGTCAGTCGGGCGGGGCGTGCAGCAAGTGCGCGATGCGCGCCTTGTCCTTGACCCCGAGCTTGCTGTAGATGGCGCGGATGTGATGGCGCACGGTGTTCGGCGACAAGCCCAGGTCGCGGGCGACTTCCTTGTAGGTCTTGCCTTCGCCAAAGCCCTGGGCCACGTCGTTCTCTCTGGGACTGAGCTGGGGCAGGGCGCGGTTGAGGCGCGCGGCCAACAGAAACTGATCGCCCACGGCCGAGGCTTCGATATGGATGTGCTTGCCCTCATGCCCGCGCTGATTCAACGGCACCGGCAGGGCGGGGCCGCTCCATTGCGGCCACTCACTGAGCAGCAGGTCGACAAACCCGCGTTCGGCACACTGCAACACCCCGCGCTGGTCGCAGACCGCCAGGGCCAGGTTGCGCGGGCTGGTAAGGGTTTCGCGCATGGCCACCAGGGTGCGGATCTGGTTCGCCGAGACGGCCGCCACCAGGTGCAGCATCAGGTTGTTCAGCAGTTGGCAGTCGTCCTGGTTGAACCGTGGCGCTCCCGGTTTGCGGTACAGGCTCAAGTGGTCACTGAGGCGGGTTTGCGGGTCGACGTGGATCACACACAACAACTCGCCAATGTCATGGCGCTGACCCAACCAATTCTGGCCCGGGCCGTTGGCGGGGTCGAGCATGTCGACAATCACTGCCTGGCCGGGTGCTTCGTGCACCAGCCCGACCGTCACGTCCACATGGCGGATCGACTGCCAGTCGGCCAAGTACGTGTCTGGCAGGTGATGCAGGTAGCTGCTGTGTTCTTCCGGCAGGCCATCGATGATCGCGGCACGCCCCCACCATGCGCTGTCGAAGGGCAGCAGTTGACTGATGCGCGACAGGGCATGGCCATGAAACTGTTCGATGTCCTGATGCTGGGCCAGGCGTTGCAGATCAAGCGTCAGGGTGCTGAAAGCCTGTAACAGGCCGGGGGGATCAAGACGGCTCATGGGCGTTCCTCTGTGGGACTTTTTTATTGTTCTAGTCACAGGGTTTAAAGGCCGAAACGGGGCAGGGCCTGGGTGAAGTATCGGCGCTGCGGGGGCTGATCGCTATCCTACAGATGCATGATGTGCGGCAGGATTTGTACTCGCCAAAAAACCGCTGTGCCGCCTACACTGGTCGGCCACGTGTTTTTCAAAGGACGAAACACCATGCACACACCTGAACCCAAAATCGTGATCACGCGCTTCACCGAGGCCCACCTTGAAGGCGTCGCTGCGCTCTACAACGACCCGGCTGTCTGCCGTCAGGTGCTGCAAATGCCTTTCCAGTCAGTCGAGGCCTGGCGCAAACGCCTGGTGCAGGACAACGAGCGGCGGCTACAGCTGGTGGCGCTGCATGCCGGTGAAGTGATCGGCCAGCTGGGTTTGGAACAGTATTTGCGCGTGCGCCAAAGCCACGTCGGTTCATTCGGCATGGGCGTCGCCACCGCCTGGCAGGGCAAGGGCGTGGGCTCCCGGCTGCTGGGCGCGGCGCTGGAGGTGGCGGATAACTGGATGAACCTGCACCGGGTGGAACTCACGGTGTACGCCGACAACGAAGCCGCCCACCGGCTGTACCACAAGTTCGGCTTCGAGACCGAAGGCCTGCTGCGCGACTACGCCGTGCGTGACGGCGCATTCGTCGACACGCTGACCATGGCGCGCATCCGCAAGCCGGCCTAGTCGTCCTGCAACGCAAACGCCACCGCAGCCTGCGCATGCAGCTCGGTGGTGTCCAGCAAGGGCAGGTCGCTGTGCTGCGGCTTGATCAACAGGCTGATTTCCGTACAGCCGAGGATGATGGCCTGGGCGCCACGGGCGGCCAAAGACTCGATCACCCGCTGGTACACCTCACGCGATGCGTCGCTGATCACCCCGACGCACAACTCTTCGTAAATGATCCGGTGCACGGCCTGGCGCTCTTCAGCGTCCGGCACCAGCACGGTCAGCCCCTGCGCCGCCAGGCGTGACTTGAGAAACTCCTGCTCCATGGTAAACGCGGTACCCAGCAGGCCAACGCTCAGGGTGCCAGCTTCCACGGCCGCCGCGCCGGCAGCGTCTGCAATATGCAGAAACGGTATCGACACCGCCGCTTCAATCTGCGGCGCTACCAAGTGCATGGTGTTGGTACACAGCACGATGCATTCGGCGCCACCGGCTTGCAGGCGGCGGGCGGCGTCTTCGAGGATCAGCGCCGCGTCGTCCCAGCGCCCGGCGTGCTGGGCCTGCTCCACCGGGCCGAAGTCGACGCTGTACATCAACAGTTGTGCCGAGCGCAGAGGCCCGAGCTGGTCGCGCACGTTCTGGTTGATGATGCGGTAATACTCGGCGCTGGACTCCCAGCTCATGCCGCCGATAAGGCCGATGGTGCGCATGCGATGCTCCTGAATTGGACGGGCGAGGGCACCACATTACCCGCGCGCTGCGCTTTAGTCATACGCCGGTGTGCGGCATCTGCCATGATCAAGGCTCGCAACATGGGTCACCCAAGGAACACGGCAATGGACGATGTACAACAACTGGGCGAGATGCTGCGTCATTACGCCGACAGCGAAGCCCACAAGAAACAGCAGTTCGAAGTGCAGTCGGCCCATTGGGCGCAGAAGATCGGCGAGTTGTTCGGCCAGATCGAGCAGTGGCTTGCGCCTGTGAAGACGGTCGGTTTGCTGGAAGTGCAGCGCGAGGCGTACGTGGCTTCCGGCCCCAGCGTGCCGGTGGAGACCTCCACCTTCAAGACCGAGAAACTGACCATCCATATCGCCGGCAAACCGGTGGAGTTCGTGCCGGATGTGATGGGCGCCGGCGGTTTGATTTCGCTGTCGGTGATGGGTTTGACCGCCGCCCGCTACGGCAGCATTTCCCTGGTATTGCTGCCGGGGAAAAACGACTGGCTGTGGAAGAAAACCAACGGTTTGAAAGACCCGGATACGTTCGGCTTCGATGCCAACTTCCTGGCGTTGCAGTTGCAGAGCCTGATTCCCCGCGAACGCGGCTAGTCGCTCAATGTGGTGCTTGTGTGGGAGCGGGCTTGCTCGCGAAAGCGGTGTGTCAGTCGCTGTATATGTTGACTGAACCACCGCATTCGCGAGCAAGCCCGCTCCCACAATTAGATCTCTATATTGCCCCAGTCCTGCTTTGTTTCCTCAGGCGCCACCGCGTTGACCCGCTTGCCCGTGGCCAGCTCCACCCGCCGTGCCACCTCCGGGTCATCGGCGAACGGCATCAGGCTGGCCTCATCCAGGCTCTCCTTCGACTGGCCCCGCAGGCAATACTCCACCGCGCCATACAGACTGATCACCGCCGCCAGGTTCAGCACTATCTCCCACATCAGGCGATCTGCGCGTCAAGCTGCGCCACCTTCAAATCCGCCACTCGCACCGTGCGCCAGGTGTTGTACGCCATCAGCAACATGCCGCTGAGGAAGAACACCCCGCCGACGAATCGCACCACAAATCCCGGGTGGCTGGCCTGTAACGCTTCCACAAACGAGTAGGTGAGGGTGCCGTCATCGTTCACCGCCCGCCACATCAGGCCCTGGGTGATGCCGTTGACCCACATCGACGCGATGTACAGCACCGTGCCGATGGTCGCCAGCCAGAAGTGCATATTGATCAGCCCCACACTGTGCATCTGCGCGCGCCCGAAGATTTTCGGGATCATGTGGTACAGCGAGCCAAACGTGATCATCGCCACCCAGCCCAGGGCGCCGGCGTGGACGTGGCCGATGGTCCAGTCGGTGTAATGGGAGAGGGCGTTGACGGTCTTGATCGCCATCATCGGCCCTTCAAAGGTCGACATCCCGTAGAACGCCAGCGACAGCACCAGGAAGCGCAGGATCGGGTCGGTGCGCAATTTATGCCAGGCCCCGGAAAGCGTCATCATGCCGTTGATCATCCCGCCCCAGCTCGGCGCCAGCAGGATCAGCGACATCGCCATCCCCAGCGACTGCGCCCAGTCCGGCAGCGCGGTGTAGTGCAGGTGGTGCGGACCGGCCCAGATGTACAGGGTGATCAGCGCCCAGAAGTGCACGATGGACAGGCGATAGGAATACACCGGCCGCCCGACCTGCTTCGGCACGAAGTAGTACATCATCCCCAGGAAACCGGTGGTCAGGAAGAACCCCACGGCGTTGTGCCCGTACCACCACTGCACCATCGCGTCGGTGGCCCCGGAATACACCGGGTAGGACTTGAACCAGTCCACCGGGATCGACAGGTGATTGACCACGTGCAGCATGGCGATCACCACGATGAACGCACCGAAGAACCAGTTGCCGACGTAGATGTGCTGGGTCTTGCGCTGCACCACAGTGGTGAAAAACACGATCGCATAGGCCACCCACACCACGGTCATCCACACCGCGCCGCTGAACTCGATCTCGGCGTATTCCTTGGTGGTGGTGTAACCCAGTGGCAGGCTGACCAGCATGATCACGATCACCGACTGCCAGCCCCAAAAGGTAAAGGCAGCGAGCTTGTCCGAGTACAGCCGTACCTGGCAGGTGCGCTGTACTGCGTAGTAGCTGGCGGCGAATTGCGCGCTGCCGGCAAAGCCGAAAATCACCAGGCTGGTGTGCAGCGGGCGCAGGCGGCCGAAGGTGGTCCACGGCAGGTCGAGGTTCATCTCGGGCCACACCAGTTGCGAGGCGATCCACACGCCCATGGCCATGCCGACCACGCCCCAGACGATGGTTGCAATGACGAATTGACGCACGACCTTGTAGTTGTAGGCCTGTGCGGTTGATGGTGGTTGCATGCTTAGTCCTCCCACGGTTCCAAGTGGGCGGCACTGTAGGAAGTATGGGTAGAACAATACAGACTCAGACCCGGGTCATTAATACGGATCAGCCACTAACCTGCATTTTTCGCACGTTACCCCCGTCAATAAATCGTTTGTCCAACCCCCGCCCAATGACAAAACTGCAAGTCACTCGCAAAACAACAACGATTGGGCAAAAAACCATATGCAAATCGAGCGCAACTTTTACAACGGCCACTTCGCCGAACCTGCCAGCACCGCCCAAATCGCGGTCTACAACCCCGCGACCGAGGCCCAGGTAGGCCGGGTGTCCGCCGCCACCCCTGATGAAGCCATTGCGGCCGTCGATGCCGCCGCCAGCGCACAGAAAACCTGGGGCAAGCTCACCAGCATCCAGCGCGCCGAACACCTGCGGGCTTTCGCCGCCGCCCTCGAAACCTGCGCTGAAAGCATAGGCCGGGCGCTGGCCAGCGAATCCGGCAAAAGCCTCGACGACGCCAGCAACGAAGCGCGCTACGCCGCCCAGATCACCCGCTACCACGCCGAATGGGCACGCCGCATCGAAGGCGAAATCATCCCCAGCGACACCCCGGACGAAAACCTGTTCCTGCAACGCGAGCCCATTGGCGTCGTGGCTTGCCTGATTCCGTTCAACTACCCGGTCTATACCCTGCTGCGCAAAATCGCCCCGGCGCTGATTGCCGGCAACACCGTGGTGGTGCGCCCGAGCAACAACACGCCGTTGTCCGCCTTTGAAATCGCCCGTGCCGTCGAGCAGTCGGGCATGCCGGCCGGCGTGATCAACATCCTGACCATGGACCACGCCACCGCCGCCGCCCTGTGCACCCACAAGGCCGTGGGCCTGATCACCCTGACCGGCAGCGTCAACGCCGGGCGCATCGTGCTCGACTACTGCAAGGCCAACATCGCCAAGCCGTCCCTGGAGCTGGGCGGCAAGACCCCGGCGATCATCGAGGCCGACGCCGACCTGGAAAAAGCCGCCAGCGACATCATCGCTTCCAAGACCACCCACTGCGGCCAACTGTGCACGGCCGTCGAGCGGGTGTATGTGCAGGAAAGCGTCTATGACCGATTCCTGGCCCTGCTCAAGGCCAAGATCAGCGCCGTCAAATTCGGTGACCGTGCCACGGATGCGGGCCTGATGGGCCCACTGGTCAACGCCAGCTCCCGGCAGAATATTCACGCCATGGTCGAGCGCGCCATCGCCGACGGTGCTGTACTGGAAACAGGCGGCGTACTTCCCGAAGGTCCGGGCCATTTCTACCCGCCGACGCTGCTCAGCGCCTGCCGCCAGGACATGGAAATCATCCAGGAAGAAATCTTCGGCCCGGTGCTGCCGGTGCTCAAGTACCGCGATATCGACGAAGCGCTGGCCATGGCCAACGATCACCAGTTCGGCCTGTCGTCGGTGCTCTATACCGAGAACTACCGCACGGCCATGAAAGTCGCCAACGCCATCGAGGCCGGCGAGTTGTACGTCAATCGCACCCCGGCCGACCCTTACCAGGGTTTCCACGCCGGCTGGAAACGCTCAGGGCTGGGCGGCGATGACGGCAAGCACGGGATGCTTGAATTCACCCAGACCCGTTTGGTGGTCATGAAGTACTGATTCACCGACCACCGGCTTCACCTCAATAAAAACAATTATCGGGGCACCTGCACAGTGGGTGCTCGAGGTCTACAAGATGTCCAAGCCTGCACCCGTTGCCCAGGGTTTCGATGCCGTGTCCGCGGCTAACAGCGACAAAGCCAGTCGCTACTTCCAATTGATGTTGCTGGTATTGGCTGCCGGGGCGATCTACCCGATCCTCTACCTGCGCCAGGTCTACCAGACCACCATGCTCGAGGTGTTCCAGATCAACCACAGCCAGCTGGGTTATCTGTACTCGATGCTCGGTACGATCTTCCTGCTCAGCTACCTGCCGAGCGGCTGGTTGGCCGATCGCCTGCCGCCACGCTTCCTGATCTTCTTTTCGTTGGTGGCCACCGGGGCCCTGGGTATCTGGTACTCCACCGTGCCGTCGATGACCGGCCTGATGATCATCTTCGGCTGCTGGGGCCTGACCACCGGCCTGACCTTCTGGGCTTCGGTGCTCAAGCGGGTGAAGATGATCGCCCATCACAGTGAGCAGGGCCGCTTCTTCGGCATCCTCGACGGCGGCCGTGGCCTGGTGGAAGCCTTGCTGGCGACCGTGGCCCTGGGGCTGTTCGCCTACGCCACCGAGACCCGCAGCCAAACTGCGGCCGAAGGCTTCAAGCACGTGGTGTACCTGTATTCGTTCGTGTGTATCGCCATTGGTTGTGTGCTGGTGCTGCTCAAGGACCCCAAGTCCATGGCCGAAACTGCGGCGGTCGAGAAGGGCAAGTTCAACCTGATCGCCGACCTCACCACCCTGGTGAAAATCCCCGAGCTGTGGCTGGTGACCGCCATCGTGTTCTGCGGTTACCACATGTTCTGGGCCACCTACAGCTTCTCCGATTACCTGCAAGGCAGCGGCATGACCGCCGTGATGGCCGGCACCATCACCACCATCAAGTTGTGGATGCGACCCATCGGCGGGATCGGCGGCGGCTGGCTGGGGGACAAGTTTTCGAACATCTCGGTGCTGATCGTCGCGCTGCTGCTGGTGACCCTGGCGATGGTCGGCCTGATCGTGTTCCCGGCCATTGGCAGCCTCGGCTTGCTGATCGGCACGGTGATCTTTATCGGCCTGATGACCTACGCGATTCGCGGCCTGTACTGGGCGATCCTCGACAGCTGCGACATCCCGCTGCGCATCACCGGCCTGGCCATCGGCATCGTCTCGGTGGTGGGTTACCTGCCGGACACCTTTATCCCGCTGATCAATGGCTACCTCACCGACACATACCCGGGGCAGGTCGGCTACAACCTGTACTTCGGCTACATCGCCTTCATCGGCGTGCTCGGGACCCTCGCGGCCCTGACCTTGCGCGCCCGGATCAATCGTAAAAAATTCAACCAGACAGGTGCCTGAGATGAAAATCGTCGCCCTTGAAACCCATATTGTCGCCGTACCGCCGCCGCACATCGGCGGCATGTATTGGCTGTTCGTCAAACTGAAAACCGACTGCGGCATCGAAGGCGTGGGCGAGATCTACGCCGCCACCTTCGGCCCCAAGGCCATGCTGCCGATCATCGAGGACGTGTTCGAGCGCTACCTGCTCAACCACGACCCGCACCACATCGAGCGCTTCTTCCACCAGGCGTACTCCAGCGGTTTCACCCAGCGCCCCGATCTGACCATGATGGGGGTGGTCAGCGGCTTGGAAATGGCCTGCTGGGACATCATCGGCAAGGCCGCCAACAAACCGGTCTATGAGTTGCTGGGGGGCAAGGTCAACGAACGCCTGCGTTCCTACACCTACCTGTACCCGGTCAACAGCAAGGGCGAGTACGACTACGACGACCCGGACCTGGCCGCCGAATGCGCGATCGAGAACATGAACAAGGGCTTCACCGCCGTGAAGTTCGACCCGGCAGGCCCGTACACCGCGTACTCCGGCCACCAGATCTCCCTGGAAGTGCTGGAACGCTGCGAAACCTTCTGCCGCAAGATTCGCGAGGCGGTGGGCGACAAGTGCGACCTGCTGTTCGGCACCCACGGGCAGATGGTGCCGTCGTCGGCGATTCGCCTGGCCAAGCGCCTGGAGAAATACGACCCGCTGTGGTTCGAAGAACCGGTGCCACCAGGCCAGGAAGAGGCCATGGCCCAGGTCGCGGCGAAGACCAGCATTCCCATCGCCACCGGCGAGCGCCTGACCACCAAGTACGAGTTCTTCAAGCTCTTGCAGGCCGGTGGTGCATCGATCCTGCAAATGAACGTGGCCCGCTGCGGCGGCCTGCTGGAAGCCAAGAAAATCGCGAGCATGGCCGAGGCCTACTACGCGCAGATCGCCCCGCACCTGTACAACGGACCGATCGGCGCAGCGGCGAGTTTCCAGTTGGCCACGTGCACGCCGAACTTCCTGATCCAGGAAAGCATCATGACCTGGGGCGGTTTCCATGCCGAAGTGCTGACCAAGCCGCTGCAATGGGAGGACGGCTACATCATCCCGTCCACCGAGCCGGGCCTTGGGGTGGAGCTGAACATGGACGTGGTGCGCAAGCACACGCCGTACACCGGCGAGCGGCTGCACCTGCAAATGGCGCCCACGCCTGCTGACGTGAAAGACACTTCGCCCGCCAAGGGCTAAAAAAAACGACTTATGCGGTAACCGTGAATGACATACGACTACATCATCGCCGGCGCCGGCGCCGCAGGTTGCGTCCTGGCCAACCGACTCTCCGCCTCGGGCGAGCATTCGGTATTGCTGCTGGAAGCCGGCGGCAAGGACAGCTCCTGGTGGTTCAAGATCCCGGTCGGTTTCGCCAAGATGTACTACAACCCGACCTTCAACTGGATGTACTACAGCCAGCCGCAAAAACAGCTGGCCGACCGTGCCATCTATGCCCCGCGGGGGAAGGTGCAGGGCGGTTCCGGCTCGATCAACGCCATGATCTACGTGCGCGGCCAGGCCCATGATTTCGATGACTGGGCGGCCAATGGCAACGACGGCTGGGGCTTCAAGGACGTGCTGCCGTACTTCCGCAAGCTGGAAAATCACCCCCTGGGCGACACCGAATACCACGGCAGCAGCGGCCCCATCAGCATCACCCCGATGAAGGGCCAGACTCACGCCATCTGCGATGTATTTCTCAAGGGCTGCGAGCAATTGGGCTATGGCCTGAGCGATGACTTCAACGGGCCGAACTTCGAAGGTGCGGGCCTCTACGACGTCAACACCCGCAACGGTGAGCGCTGCTCCAGCAGCTTTGCGCACCTGCACCCGGCGTTGGGTAGGCCGAACCTGACCGTGGAGTTGCATGCGCTGGTAGACCGCGTGCTGTTCGACGATCAACAACGCGCCACCGGCATCAGCGTGACCCAGCACGGCGTGGTTCGCACCTTTACCGCGCGCAAGGAGGTGATCCTGTGCGCCGGGGCGGTGGATACGCCGAAGATCCTGCAACTGTCGGGTGTGGCGGACAAGCAATTGCTCGCCGAACACAACATCCCGCTGGTCAAGGACCTGCCTGCAGTGGGGCAGAACCTGCAGGACCACCTCTGCGCCAGCTATTACTACAAGGCCAATATCCCGACCCTGAACGACCAGCTCAGTTCGCTGTTTGGCCAGTTCAAACTCGGCCTCAAATACCTGCTGACCCGCAAGGGCGCGCTGGCCATGAGCGTCAACCAGGCCGGCGGGTTCTTTCGCGGCAACGAAGGGCAGGCGCACCCCAATCTGCAGCTGTACTTCAACCCGCTGTCGTACCAGATCCCGAAAAACAACAAGGCCAGCCTCAAGCCCGAGCCGTATTCAGGCTTCCTGCTGTGCTTCAACCCGTGCCGGCCTACCAGCCGCGGGACGATCCGCATCGCCTCGAAAAACCCACGGGACGCGGCCTTGATCGACCCCAACTACCTGAGCACTCAAAAGGACATCGACGAGGTGATCCAGGGCAGCCGGCTGATGCGCAAGATCATGCAGGCTCCGGCGCTCAAGGGCGTGACGGTGGCCGAGGTATTGCCGGGGCCGGCGGTGCAAACCGATGAGCAGATGCTGCAGTACTTCCGCGAGAACAGCGGCTCGATCTATCACCTGTGTGGCTCTTGCGCCATGGGCTCGGACCCGCTGGTGTCGGTGGTGGACAAGCGCCTGAAGGTGCACGGGATGCAAGGGCTGCGGATTGTCGATGCGTCGATTTTCCCCAACGTGACCTCGGGCAATACCCATGCGGCGGTGTTGATGGTGGCGGAGAAGGGTGCGGATCTGATCCTGCAGGATGCCTGAGTGCACCACCGATAAAATGTGGGAGCGGGCTTGCTCGCGAAGGCGGTGTGTCAGGCGCTGGATATGTCGACTGAACCACCGCCTTCGCGAGCAAGCCCGCTCCCACAGGGGGATTTAATTCGGTAGAGAGACCGTGTTCTGCCACTGGGCAACCGTTTCGGCACTGATGCTTACCCCACCACACACAATCACCACCACATCCTCAATCCCGGCAATCGCCCCATGCTCCAGATACGCCACGGCCAACGAAACCCCACATGCCGGTTCCACCAACTGGCGTAAATCATCGGCGTACCGCGCCACGCCCATCATCGCGTCGGCATCACTCAACACCACGCATTGATGGGCAAACCTGCCGATATGCTGCACCGGCCACGCCGCCACCTGGGTCGCGGCCAACGACTTGGCCACGGTATCGATCTTCGCCAGCCGCACGGGCTTTCCAGCCTCTACGGCAGCAGCAAACGAAGCCGCGCCCGCCGTTTCACACGCAATCACCTTGCAGCCGAACCGCCCATGACGCTCCAGGCCCGTCAGAACGCCCGCGAGCAGTCCACCGCCACCCACCGAGGTCACGATGGCGCCCACCTGAGGGCAGTCCTCGAGAATCTCATCGATCATGCTGCTGTGGCCTTCCCACAACAGCGGGTGATCAAAGGCCGGCACATACAGTGCCTCAGGTGATTCGGAGAGTTGCAGCGCCAGCTCATTGGATTGATCCCACAGATCACCGTGCACCACCACCTCGGCCCCGGCCTGGCGGATGCGTGCGCGGGTGGCTTCGGGGGTGGTGGTCGGCACCACGATCCGCGCCTGTAACCCCAGGCCGCGCGCCGCGAAGGCCGTGGCCAGCCCGGCATTGCCGCCGGAGGGGCATACCACCGTGGTCTTGCCCTGGCTCGCCGCGTAGGCGCACAGCGTGGTCATGCCGCGCAACTTGAACGAGCCACAGGGTTGCAGGTTCTCGAGCTTCAGCCAGACCCGCCGGGTAGCGGTAGACAAGCCGGGGTGCAGGATCAACGGGGTGCGAATCGGCAGCATTTCACAAGTTCCTTTTGGGTGAGGCTGCCATCCTACCTCAGCTCGTGGCCGCCACCAGGGGTTCGGCCGGTGTCTTGCGGCGTGTCACATGGCTGATGCCCATGATGATCAACGGCGTGAACAGGGCGATGTAGGCGTTGTCGATGCCCCACGGATTACCGGCGAGGAACCAGCCCACGGTCGCGAGCAACGAGGCAATGATGCTCAGGAATGCCCCGGCCGCCGTGCCGAATTTCGGCGCGTAGAACACCATCAACACCAGCACGGCCAGGGAGGCGCGCAACGCCTTGCCGAGGAAGGCGATCATCAGCACCTTGTCCGAGGTCAGTGCCAGGGCAATCGGCAACAGGCCGACAGCGATGGTCGCCAGGCGCACGAAGCGCAGGGACTTGGCGTCGCTTTTTTCAGGGTTGAACCATGGCTCGTAGAAGTCCCGCAGCAACAACGTCGCCGAGCCCATGCTCACCGCCGAAATGGTGCCGAACAGCGAGCCGGCAAGGCCTGCCACCACCAGCCCGGCCGTCAGTTGGTCCATGCTGGCGATCAGGGTGGGGAAGGCTTGCAGGGAGTCGACATGGGGGAACAGCACCGCGCTGCACATACCGATCAGTGCTGCGCCGATGCCGAACGGCACCATCAGCACCGCCACGTAGAAACAGGCGCGCTGGGCCTTGCCTGCATGGCTGACGGTGTTCACCGCCTGGATTACGTATTGGGTGGAGAAGATCGAACCGATCCCGGCGATCATCCAGGCGATGATCTGGCCCCAACCCACGGCGGTCCAGTCAAACATGCTGGCGGGCAATTGCGCTTGCAGCTGGCCGATGCCGCCCACCTGCTTCAAGCCGAACCACAAGGCCAGGCCGACGCCCAGGTATTTCAGGGCGGCGTGGACGAAGTTGGTGTAGATCACTGAGCGCATGCCGCCGATGCTGACGTATGCCACCGAGACTACGCCGACGATCACGATCGCCAGGGTTCGGTCTACTTGCATCACGCTGGCCAATACGGCGCCGCCGCTGGCGTAGATCGAGACGGCGACGATCTCCAGGGCAAAGATGGTAATGATCGACGTGGCGAAGCGGGTGCGTTGGCCGTAGTTGCGCGCGAGTACGCCGGAGATGGTGTTGTCGCCCAGGTCCTTGTATTTGCGCGCCAGTAGCCAGGCGAAGAGTACGAAGCCCAGGGCCAGGGCGAACAGGTTCCATGCGGCGGAGATGCCGACCTTGAAGCCGGTTTGGGCGGTGCCGATGCTGACTGCGGTGCCGATAAATTCCGAGAGCATCAGGAAGCCGATCAGGAACGCCGGGAAGTGGCCGCCGCCGGTGGTGTAGTTGTTGGCGCTGCGGGAGTGACGGCGCACGCCGTAGCTGATCAGTGCCAGGCTGAGCATGTACAGGCCGGTGATGGACAGTACGATCCATGAGGAGTGGGTGGGCATTTTTTATACTCTTTAGGTATTTTTGTAATTGTGGGTAGTTTCCTCTGCTGGTTTTGCTTTCGTCTAATATCGGGTTGGTATGGTTTGATACTCTTTTGGTATGGGTGTATATCCGTTATCTGGGTACCGGCTACCTATGGTTTCGCTCTTACAGCGAGGGCCGCCGCTGCGCAATACCTGCGTT